>CAZTAB010000368.1:0-24153 GCA_964611475.1 uncultured Verrucomicrobiota bacterium
AACCAGGGTTGATTGTCGCGGCTGAACGGGTGCGCTTCCTGGCCGCGGGTGCTTTCGTAGACGATATGCTCCGGCATCCGGGTTGGGTGGGGCTCGACGTTTTCCATGTCGATCGTAACCGCATGCTTTTTCTCCGCCGACACCCCGTTCACCAGGTCACCGTAGTCCCCAGTGATCATTTTCAGGGAGTACAGATTGCCGGGCACCAGGTTTTTCATTTCCTGGCTGAACCGATTCGGGCCTTCCGCGCTTCGCTTCATGCGGAGAAGATTATCCCCGCGGCTGCTCCCGCGAACACGGCCCTCCAGGCGGCCGAGTCCCGGGATGTTCCCCGTGTTGATGGTTCCGGGTTCCGCGGGCTCGATCGTCCAGCCGACCGTACCGACGTCGAAATCCGGGTTCTGCAGCCTGCCGGGCCGGTACTTGTACCCGTAGACGTCGGACAGCAGGTTGGTGTTTCCTTCGATACCATAGTGCCGGTGTATCGCTGCCTGCCATCGAAGCGTTTCGCCGTCGGCCCGCTTGGCGTTGTAGTTCATCACGCCGTACAGACCGTCGAACGAAGGATGCGTCGCGAGTTGGTAGTACTGCATGTCCATCCACACCTTGAAATCGACGGCCGGGTTCTCGTTCAGGGATTCCCCGAGGATGTTGTAGTACCCGAGGCAGACCTCGATGTGATTCTCAGCCTCGAAAAGGAAGTCACGCCACCCTTCCATGCCATGGGTGACGGTCGAATTGATCTTTTCCCATCCGCTCTCCATGTCCGGCTCTTCGCGCTCGTACCACTCCCAGACGATCGGCGCCCCAGTGTCGATCACCGCTTCCATGAACGACTTCACGCCTTGTACCCCGTAAATGTCCATGCTGAAGGGATAAAAGAGCTTCCCGGGGAACTCCGCCGTAAGACGGCGCAAGGCCTGCGCCATCATCTCGTACGCGCCCACAGGAAAATCACCCACGCCGAATTCGTCCGCAATGATGGCGTCAAAGCGAGGCCGCTCATACCCGACGTACCCCCGCCAGAATTGATATGCCTTCTCGGCGGTCAATTCGGGGATCGTGTAGGCCGGGACATGCGCGCCGCCCATGATCAGGCGCTTGCCTTCCTTTTTCCACCGCTCCACCAGGTGCTGATACTCGGGCTTCTCGGAGACGGCGCGGATGCAGCCGACAGCGTTCACCACCTTAAAGACCTCTTCGGTCACCATGTCGTTGTAGTACGCGCGCGTGGTGAATCGCCAGAAGGCCAGTTCAGGAATAGCGCGGATGATGAGATGCTCGAGGGTCACCCCGTTCGAAACATCGACCGTGAGGGTGTGCTCGCCGGCCGACAGCCAGCGCATGGCTTCCCGGGTCATCGGCTGATCCGCGGGATCTCCAACGCCATGGGTGTAATGAACCCGGTCCTCGTCATCCAGCGTCAACCGGGCATCCCCGCCGGTTGTGCCAACCGAAATATAAATCCACCCGTTGCGCGGGTTGGTGAAGGTCACGAGGCCCGGATCGCTGATCTCCCCGGCCCGGACGTTGATCAACTCCGTCACCCAGTTATTGAGAACCTTTCCGACCGTCTCGCGCCGGGGAACGTTGAAGAATGCGCGGTTGGCCTGCGCAACGGCCTGCCCGCCCGCGGCCTGGAATTCCCCGTGGATCCGGATTTTTCCAATGGGCCAGCTGGCGCGATCCAGCGTGAAACGGGTCACGCGGTCCGGAGCGGAGATGATTCGGGACGCCAACGCCGCCGGACGACCCTCCAACATGACATGCACGACCAATTGCCCTTTCTTGCGCGACGACTCGCCGATGGCCGACGAGACTTCCATGGTCAGGGGATGTTCCGCGGACTGCATTTCTTCCTCGTTGGAACGGACCAGGTCCACGCCGAGCAACTCCAGCCGGCTCGGATATTGCAAGTTTAAAAGCGCCAGCGTGTCGCCGCTGCCAACGTCAGTGATGACAATCTGCCGAACTGCAGCCTGGCCCGTGACCTCAAAAACCGACGACCCCTCGATGGGTTGATCCGACAGCGAAACCTCGCCGAGATTGACCCGTACTGGAGGGCCGTGTTCGCGGGAGCAGCCGCGGGGACAATCTTCTCCGCATGCCTCCCCGCCCGCGGCCAACGCCAGATCTTCGGCTCGTATCGGCCCGTCCGCGCCAAGGTACTCAACCCGAACGTGGCGATCGGTACCCGTGTTGTTAGACAGCGTCGCCCACGCGGATGCCGCAGCTCCACCATCGCCGACTTCGCCGACGAGTTCGGGGCCGCTTACGTTGAAATAGAATTTGCTGAAGTCGACGTCCAGGCCGGTGAGGATGGCGAACTTGTGCGCCTCGTTGAACAGCCCATCCCGGGCGATGGCCGACAACTCGTGCGGACGCTGCTTCGAGCGGCACAGATTTATGCGCCAGTCGGAGCGGGTGCCCGGGGCGAGCTCGAGGCAGTAAAAGGGGATTTTCAGTTCCGCGGACCAGTGATCGTCGCCGACCTGCGCAGCTGTTTCCGCCGTGCCCCTCCATGCGTCGTTGATGGTCCCTCCGCCGTGCGTGCGGAAGGCGTCATAGTTCGCGCCACTGATGTCGGTGGCAAACTGGTAGAACTCCGGCGCCCAGTGCCTGGGCTTCAGCATGACTTCCACGCTGTCGTAGCCGAACAAGCTTCCCTCGTCCGTGTCGGGGTCGACGGGTTCATCCGCAGGGCGGATCTTCAGGCTTTCCGGTTTCGGTTCGATGCACCCGAACCCGACGTAGAGGTTCTCCTCGTCATGGACGACATATCCGACCGTCTGAAAGCGAGCCTGCGATTCACTGCCGTACTGCTTGAATCCCGAGATTCCCCGGGCCGCGTCCCAGCATGCATCGTCCAGCTTGCCGTCGAGCACCGGTGGCTCGGCGACGCGCACGGACTGAATGGTCCGGATCTGGTTTTCCGTAGCCACTTCGTCCTGGCCCTGGAAGATGAGGCGTTTGGGTGGTTCATCGGCGGTTACGCTGCAGGCGCAAATCGCGATCAATGCTACGAAAAGTCTCTTCGGCATCCTTTGTCTCCATTTTTTGATTTTGGTCGATCGCAATCGAAACTCCGTGCGACCGGTCATTCGAACAGGCTCCACGGCAACTCCACTTTCCGGTCTTCCCCGTGTGAAACGTCTTCGCCGTTGATTCGGGCCACCGGAGTTTGGTCTTTCAGCTGCTCCAACTCAAGCAGAGACTCGCGAATTTCAGGTTCCCCAGCTTCGCGGTGGGCCACGGGGCATTGACGTGGGCAGTCAGCGCGTTTTTCGTCCAACGCAGGCCGGCGCTCGGCGCGGATTCGGTGCGGGGAGATGGTGTAGGAGAGGCGGGAGGCGAGATTGCTTTTCACTCAGAGTTCCCGGGGAATGGCGACGGACAACATGGGAGGCATGCCAACCCCGTGAAGACACAGACCTATTATTCGGACATTCGGTCTTCCACATTCATTCGGCACGGGCCATTCCACCATTTCTCATTTTTTCTCCGGACCACCACCCGACGGGGAATAGTCATCCGCGCTCGTCACCCTTCCACCCTCCGGGCACGGGATCGCGCCTTGCAGGATCGGGTCGTCCGTTTCCATCATCCACTGGTCCAACCGTGCGCGCATCTCGTCCGCAACCTCGCGGAGATCGGGCTGGGCGATGAGGTTGTTGGCTTCATGCGGATCGAAGACCAAATCGAAGAGTTGTTCCTCCGACACGTGACAGTCGGCCCAGCCGTTTTCGTGCAGAAAACTTTTCGACAGGCCGTTGTCGATGTTCGACAGGACCGGGCGGTGTCGGTCATCGTAATTACGGATATACTTCCAGCGCCTTGTGCGCACGCACCGACAGGGCTGATAGGCTGCGTGATAGCTAATCTCCGCATAGACCGCGTCGTTGATTTCCTCCACTTCCCCGCGGATCAGCGGCATCATCGATTGGCCCTGGAGCCAGGGGGGCGAATCGATTGAAAGCCATTCGCAAATCGTGGGGAACACGTCGATCTGCGAGACCATGGCGTCAATCACCCGGCCGCCGGAAAAGCCGCCGGGACCTCGCAGGATCAGCATCACGCCGATGCCGTGATCGGTGAGATTGCTTTTCATCGCCGGAAAGGGAATGCCGTGATCGGTGGTGCAGATGACCAGCGTGTTTTCAGCCAGGCCGTTGCGATCAAGCGCATCCAGCACTTGTCCCATGCAGTCGTCGGTGCTGCGCACGCTGGCGTGGTAGTCGGCCATGTCCCGGCGGATCTCCGGATGATCCGGCAGGGGGGCGGGAGGCAGGACGTAGCGCTCGTCGTCGGGCGGGAACAAGGCGGGAAAATCGTCGCCAACCCGGTGCGGGGCGATGTATCCGGCGGACAGGAAAAACGGCTTGTCGCGGGAACGATCCAGGAAGCGAACGGCGCCTTCGGTAACGGCTTCGAAAGACCCTTCGTCGGTTAGAAACTCGTCGTAGCCGACATCCTTCAGGTCCGCAAACGGCTCGCGCGCCACGTGCTGAAATCCCGAGAGGGCCGTCTCATAGCCGGTGGCACGCAACGTGTGATTGATGTGACGACCGTAGTCGGAAAGCGTGAATCCCCTGTGCGCCAGCCCCAGCATCCCGTTGCAATGCGCCCACTGCCCGGTCACCAGGCTGGCGCGGCTCGGCGAACAGGTCGGAGCGGCGGAAAACGCCTGCCGGAACAAGACCCCCTCCTCCGCCAGCGCCTGAATTCGCGGCGTCGGGATCGCATACCCATACGGCTGCACATACCGTCCGGCATCATGGCAATGCAAATAGAGAATGTTTGGCCTGGGATTCATGCGAAGATTTGAACAAAGGAAAACGAAGAGAACAAAGATACAATCCTAAATCAATCCACTTCGCTCTCTTCGTTTTCTTCTGTTCAAAATGCGGAACCCTGGATCGCTTACGTCTGCCCTAGCGCGGCCAGCCGGGAGGCCAACGCCTTGATCCGCGGGAGGTCGCTGTTGAGGAAGGCGGGGGGGTAGCGGTTTTCCGGCGGGTTGGATTGAAAAGCCGCTCTGGTCCTCTGGATGTCCTCCTGCTGCCTGTGAAACAAGTCGAGCTGCTCTTCTGTCTTCGGATAGGCCGCGAATGACAGGGAGACCATACGTCGGCCAGTCCGCCCGCCATAGGTGGCGTGATAGGTATACATGTTGAAGATCAGCGCGTCCCCCGGCTGCGTTTCCACAGCGGCACATGGCAATTCATCGGGCGGAACCCCGAAGAGCGGTTCATCGTCGGAGATGTTGAACTCGCGGCGAAAATCGTCGACGTCCGACTGCGGGATCCGGCCTTCCGCGAATGCCTGCTCCTTCCGCCCGATATTGATCGGCCGAAGCATGCTGTTGAAGGGTTCCCGGTGCGAACCGGGAACAAAGCGAATGCACCCGGAATTTCGCTCCACCGGGTCGAGATAGAGGAGGAAGTTGATGCGGGTCCAGTCGACCTCCAGGTCGGCCGCGTCGCGGTGCCACTCGGTGTTGCCCACGTACAGATTGCAACCCGTTGAGCGCAGGATCAAATCGGGCCCCAGGAGTTGCTCGATGGGTTTCTGGATCCGGTCGTCCTCGAACAGCGGCCACAATTCGGGGCTGCGCTCAATAAACGAGCCGACCGCCGCCCGCTTCTCTCCGGTAAATGTCCGCCCGTCCAGTTCTTCCTCAAACCGGGCATCGAACTCGCGGTTGATGAGAGCGACCTCCTCGGGCGTGAAAAGCTGGCGCAGGATCACAAACCCGAAGGTGTCGATGTGGGCGAGTTGCTGTTCAGTTAAGGTCATGATTCCTACTCCACTGCGAACGGATTTTCAACGGAAGGTAACAAAGAATCCATATTAAATAAACACACTTCTTTGTCTTCGTTGCCTTCTGTCCAAAATGCAGTGCCACGGGTCACTTGATCCCGAGTTCTTTCAGCCTGGAAACCATACGCCGGATTCGAGGGCGGTCGCTGTCGAGGAAGCCAGGGGCATATTTCTCCTCGGTGCCCCGGTTCTGCATCACCTTCCGGAAATTCCGGGACATCTCCATGTGCTTTCGCAGCAGCGCGATCTGTTCGTCAGTCGTGGGGTTCACGGCAAATGTCATCGAAAACATGCGACGGCCGGTGCGTCCACCGAACGATGCGTGGTAGAGGTAACAATTGAAAAACACGACATCGCCCGGTTGTGATTCCAACGCCACCGCCGGCACCTGGTCGGGCTCGACGCCGAACAGGGGATCGTCCTCCCGGATGGCGAACTCCGAGGCGAACTCCTCGACGTCACTCCACGGGATGCGGCCCTCGCCCGCAACCTGCACCTTGCGCCAGTAGTTGAGCGGACGGAGCTGATCGTGAAACGGCGAGCGGTGGGATCCTGGAATCACCCGCAGGCATCCCGACGCCCGGTCCACCGGATCCAGGTTGAATACTGCCTTGACCCGGGTGAACCCCAACTCGAGATCGGCGGCGTCCCGATGCCACTCGGTGTTGCCCACGTACAGATTCGCATCCGAAGCACGCCAGATGAAGTCAGGGCCCAGCAGTTGCTCCATCGGCTCATAAAGCCGGCCGTCCTCGACAAATCGCCAGATGCCCGGCGTCCGCTCCACAAAAGGAGAAACGGCGAGTCGTTTCTTTCCTTCGAAATCCTTCCCCTGGAGATCGTCCTCCACCCGGGCATCAAACTCCCGCGAGATCTCCGCCACCTCTTCCGCGGAGAAAAGCTGACGCTTGACCACGTAGCCGAAAGTTTCGAAATGAGAGATTTCCTGATCTGTCAGAGACATCTGGTTTCAGGTTTCAACGGAAGAAGTACCTGTGTCCTCCGAACGTTTCTCCAAGGGTCCACCTGCCCATCCTGCGCAACCCCACCCCATGAGACCTGAAACACTCAGTTTCTGAAACCTTTTCGTTCATCGAATACCGAGCTCGTTCAACCGAGAGGTCATTCTCCGGATTCGCGGGCGGTCACTGTTGAGGAAGGCCGGGTCGTACAGGGCTTCATCGAGGTTGTGCTGCATTACCTTGCGACTGTTGAGAGTGGTCCGGGCCTGTCGTCGCAGCAGGTTCTGCTGATCCTCCGTCTTCGGGTCGGACGCGAAGTTCAGGCCGAACATGCGGCGTCCGGTCTGCCCGCCGTAGGTCGCGTGATACGAGTACATATTGAACAGGAAAACATCACCGGGGTTGGTCTCGGCCGCATAGCATGGCAGTTCATCCGGCGGAACGCTGAACAGGGGTTCGTCTTCCGTGATGTTGAATTCAGCGGCGAACTCCTCGACGTCCGATGGCGGGATCCGTCCTTCGACCGCGACCTGCTTCTTTCGCCAGTAGTTGAGCGGACGAAGCATCGAGTGAAACGGATCGCGGTGGGAGCCGGGTATGAGACGGATGCACCCGGAGTCCTTCCCGACGGGGTCCAGATAGAACAGGACATTGATGCGGGTGAAGTTCACTTCCAGATCCGCCGCATCGCGATGCCACTCGGTGTTGCCAACGAACAAGTTCGCCCCGGATCCCCGCCAGATGAAATCAGGTCCGAGGATCTGCTCCATCGGCTCATAGATCCGGTCGTCTTCCAGTAGCCACCACATCGACGGCCGCTTCTCGATGAAGGAGGTCACGGCGAGGCGTTTTTCGCCCGTGAACTTCCTGCCCTGCAGGTCGGCCTCCAGGTGTTGCTCGAATTCGCGGGCGACCTGAGCCATTTCATCCGGCGAAAACAGCTGCCGCAGGACAATAAAGCCGAAGGTTTCGAAGTGGGCAAGCTGCTGGGGTGTCAAGGTCATCGAATACAATCCGGACACGAATATGCACGAAGATCCAGTTTTTTCTACCCCTGAATCATGAGAGGTTAAACCCCACTTCTTCGAGCCGTACAATGGAGCCGGTCTCGGCTGCTTGTCTCGCCGCATCGGCGACGGCTATGTTTTCGAGCATTTCAGTGTACGGGACAGGAGGCCTGCCGGTGAGGACCATTTCGCGGCATTGCTCGAGAACAACCTCAGTCCCGAATGGGAATTCGAAATCGCCCAGCCCCCCGGAGTGGATTGCCCCGCGCGGCCCGAATGCGCTGACGGAAAACGCGGAGTGAAAGGTCGCGCCGTTGTCGCAGTTGAGCATGACTCCATTGCGCGGCCACTGGTCTCCCTCGCGATAGATGAGGCGGGCATAGATCTGCTTGTCCTGCGCCATCGCCTGCACCGCCTCAACACCGCCGGCGCCGAACACATTCTGGGCCAGGCTGATCGTGTGGATGAAGCCGGACATCTTGATGCCGCCCCCCCGTGCCGTGCCCAGTTCAACCCCGCCGACCTCGGGAAGTCGCGCGCCAAACCGCGCCGCCGCCGGCAGCACCCGCAGGATCGACAGGGACAGTATTGGCGTCTCATGTTTCCCCGCAAGCCCCACGATGGCCCTCGCGCCGTCCAGGTCCGCGGCCAGCGGCTTGTCTATAAAGGTCGGCACGCCTTTTTCAATTCCGGGCGCCGAATATTCGCAATGCTTGTCCCCGATCCCGTTACAGCAGGCAACAAACACGAGGTCGACGTCATCGGACACCTCCTCAAGCGAGTCGCAGACCAGAGGCTTGCTGTCGAAAACATTAGACAGGGATTCGGCAACATCCCGCTCGGCGTCCCAGAGGCGGGTGATTTCGAACCCCTCGACAAACGGCGCCGTCATGACGGTGGGTGCATGGTAGAGCGTATACTGGTAATAGTGGACCGCGCCGCTCTGCCAGGTTTTCTTCGATCGCGCCCCCCGTTCAATCGGTTCCCGAAGAAGGTACGGGTCATGCTTTCCCATCATCGCGCCATACCAGGCGCCGTGAGTGTCGCAATTGATGATGCCGACGCGGATAGGAGTGGGCATGGGTTCAGGTTCCAAATTCCGGACCACGGGTTTCATGTTTGAGGGGAAATCTCGAACTTTGAAGGTGAAGTTCCCCTTGTCTAGACCTTTGATGACTTCTTGCCTGTAAACGTCCTCAATTTTCCTCGTTCACCATCTTCAGCCCCGCGTTCAGCCACCCCAGGGTAAATGCCCGGGCGGTGCGCCAGCTCGTCTGGCCGGAAAAATTGGGGGAATGGTCCGGGGTGATGGTGCCGTTGAAGCCGTTCTTTTTCAGAATGCGCAGGACGCGGATCATGTCGGTGTCGCCTTCGTCGATGAACACCTCGTCATAGTGCGGCACCTTGCCGCGCACGTTGCGGAAATGGACGAACGCGACGCGGCCGGTGCGGCTGTAGCGGTCAACCATGTCATAGATATCCCCTTCCGCCATTTCGGTCATGGTGCCGACGCAGGGGTTCATCCCGTTTGAGGGGCTCGGGCTGATGTCGAGCATCCGCTGGTAATGATCGGGGCCGTAAATCAGCCGCGGGGTGCCCCGGAGGGTGGGCAACGGGGGGTCGTCCGGGTGCAGGGCGAGCGTCACGCCCGATTCCTCCGCCACCGGAAGAATCTCCAGCAAAAACGCCTCGAATCGCTGCCAGAATTCCTCGTGACTGATCTGTCCCACGAACCCTTTCGGGTTCTCCTCATCGTAGAGTTCCGGATCGTAGATGCGGTTCCAAACCATCCCGTTCGGGATCGCTGGCTGGGGCGGATCGTGAAATCCGGGCGACGTCGCGCCTCCACGGGAAGCGGTGGTCGACTTCCGTCCCCACACGCCGGCGATCGTGAAGTTGTAGCCCAGGATCGGGATCCCGGCCCGGCCCATGTTGCGCAGGATTCCCTTCAGCATCTCCATCTGCTCGTTCCGGCGCGGGCCGTCCAGCAGAACGTCGTACCAGTGGGCGGGCTCGATACCGGTGACGGCTTCGAAGACCATGCCGTGCTCCTCGATAACCTTGCGCAGATCGCGCATGTTCTCATACGACCAGTCCGCATCGTCGGGGTCCGAGTGCGCAACGTCCGGATAGCGTTCGCGGGACGTCCGCATGCGTTCGGTGGTCGGTTGCGGCTCATGGAGGCCGACGTGCAGATGGGTCACGCCGGCCTGCCTCGCAAAACGCATGTCGTCGTCGGTCATCCTCGACTGGTTCAGGCCCAGACCCAGCCTCATGCCTACGCCTCCCCGCCCGCAACAAGCGCAAGGCTGCGGCGGAGTCTGGCGTAGTTGCCGCCGGCCTCCTCCTTCACCTCCGCGCCAAACAGGTCCGAGAGCTCATCGCGCTGGTCGTCGGCAAGATCCAGTTCAAAGGCGGCGAGGGTCGGCTCGACCTGCTGAAGCGAGCTGAACCCGGCGAGCGTGCAGGTGACAGCGGACGAATGGCGCACCCAGGCAATGGCGAGCTGCGCCGAGGTGACCCCCAGGTCGGCGGCATACTCGTCGAATTTCTCCAGGGCATCCGCATACCGGTCCCGCCAGCCTTCGAGGCGTTTTTTCCGGTCCCTCGCCGCCCGTGTGCCGTCCGGCGGAGGCTGCCCACGCTTGTATTTCCCGGTGAGAATTCCCATCAGCAGCGATCGGTAGACCGTAATGGCAACATTCGAGGCCTGAGCCTGGGGTAGCACCTCGATTTCCACCCCACGCTCCACGAGGTTGTAGGGAATCTGGTTGCAGGTCAGCAGCGGCCAGCCCTCGACGGCGGCGATCGCATTGCAGTGCTCCACCAGCCAGGCGGGAAAGTTGCAGCAGCCCACGGCGCGCGTCTTGCCGGCGACGCAAGCATCGTTGAGGGCAGACATGGTCTGGCGGGGATTCATGCCTTCGCCGGGCCAATGTACGAGATAGAAGTCGACGTGATCGGGCTGCAGCCGCTGCAGGCTGCCGTCGAGGTGGGCCGCGAAGTCCTCCGCCGCGGTGCCGGCGCGAACCTTGGTCGCAAGGAGCACCTTGTCGCGGCGGCCTTTCAGCACACGGCCGAGAAGCGCCTCCCCTTCCCCGTGTTCGTAGGCCTCGGCGGTATCGAGGAAATCCGCGCCGCGCTCAATGGCGGCGGACAGGATCCGGCCGGACTCCGCCTCGTCGCACGACGAGCCAAACACCATGGTGCCAACGCAGAGTTCGCTGACCTCAAGGCCACTGTTTCCAAAGGGGATGCGGTTCATGATCAGTCATAGGTCATAGAGCATGCCCGAAGAGAGTCCAGCCCTAAATCGCGCTTATGGATGAAAATTTCCTCATTGCACGCGTGGCCCGACAGGGCTATGATGGCTTGTTAGGAACGGCGTGCAGACCAGATTCTTTATCCTTTAAACATGTTCCACAGGAACCGGACAAGAGGCTTCACACTTATTGAGTTGCTGGTCGTCATCGCGATCATCGCGGTGCTGGCAGCGCTCTTGCTTCCTGCGATGCAGCAGGCCTTGAGCGCGGCCCGGCAGGCCTACTGCATGAGTAATATCCGGCAGATCTACACTGGGTTCGTGCTCTACTCAAACGACCATGAGTCCGTTCCCTACGCCTACAAGGACCTGCCGGGCGGCGGCACCGAATGGCTTCACGCCATTTCCGGATACATTTCCGAGGACGAACACAAAAATGACTCGGGCAGGCTCAACATGGGGGGCGTGCACCAGCCAGTGTACATCTGTCCCAGCGACAAACACGAACACGGATACAAGCCGAACGGCTTCCGGGTGGACCGCGATTCGGTTTCCTACGGATACAACAGCTGGCATGTCGGCTGGCATCAGGCCAGCGAATACGCGACAGACTCTCATACCCGGAGCATGTTCACCGGAGATCACAATACCCTTGACGCAATCGAGTTCCCGCTAAAGACCATCTCCTTCGCGGACAGCACCGGGAACAATAAGACGATCCGGTTCGGCCCCCGCTACAGTTCATGGATCGCGGGCCGCTATTACGGCATCGACGTGCTCCGCCACGATCGCAGCGCCAGCGCGGGATTCGTGGACGGTCACGTGAAGCGGGCCCCCCTGGAGGATTTCCGGATCCAGTGGTGGCCTGGCGTACGCAACCCCATCCCCTCCATTCGCGGCGAACTTGTCGACAGCCCGGCCGGGTACCGGTAACAGGGTCCGGGAAAACATCTCGAATTGTTGGGCTGGGCGTGAAAAGACCTCCCGGTTTTCCTCCTCGGGTATTCGGCATGGGGTGCTTCGCGGTCCGTCATTTCCCGCCCCATGATCAGGACCCGCCCTCGGAACCAAGCCACGCTTCTACTGACCCGTGGCGCAAATCCGGTTCTGCCGAGACGCTTTCTGTGTTCGCGGATAAATACGGTTTTGTCCCTCATCCCCCCGGCACAAATTCGCCACAAAATAGTCAACCAATTCCTTGTTCGCACGCAAACGTTGCGTACCCTCCCGAAAAAGCGTTGACAGCAGCGTTCTTTTACCAGTTTAATGATGGACAGAATCCGTGCCCCCGAAAGGGCATGGAAGAACAGGAGCTAGTCTCGATTTGATGGAATCCAGGAGAGCAGTGGTTATGAGCGGGCGCCCTCAAGCCCGGCTGCCTGTTTGGTTGCTTCCGGTGACGGCCTGTTTGGTTTTGAGTCCGGCGGCACAGGGGGCAGTGATCGGGCAGTGGACTTTCAACGAAGGTACAGGCACCAACGCATTCGATTCGTCGGCCATTGGTAACACCGGATTCATTAGCGAATCCACCGATGTGGTCGGTGGGACGCCGCCGGAGCACGTCCCTTCCCCAGGAAGCTTCGCCGTATCGCTGGACGGGGTGAACGATTTCGTCGACTGGGGAACGAACCTCTTCAATTTTACCACGGAAGCTTTTTCGGTCGAAACCTGGGTCGCAATCGGCGAGACGCAGACGGGAAACAATCACGGTATTTTCGGCTTCCCCATTTCGACGAACGTCGGATCGTGGCGGGTCGGCTATGAGCACGACGGCGGTGCGATGGCGAAACACAACGTCGGGTTATGCGGGACGGGTGGCTGCCCGGGCATTGCCCGGGAATCGGCCTCAGGGTCGGCCACCCCGTTCGGCACGTACCGGCACGTCGGGTTTACCAAGAGCACCGATTCAGAGCTCAAGCTCTTCGTCGACGGTGTCGTGGTGGCTGCAGGCGGCGGGTACATGCAGCTCTATGCACCCGTCTCGGGTTCCCTCCAGGCCGGCAGCGGCAATGGAAACCACCTTGAGTGCCTGATCGACGAAATCCGGGTTCACGACGTTTATCTCAGCGACCAGCAGATCATGAACAGCTTCCTCGAGGGTCCGACGGTCGATCCCGTCCCACCTCCTGTAATCAGCGTGGAGGTGGAAAATACCTTCGCGATCACCTTCCCGAGCGAAGCTGGGGTTCGTTACGAGCTGGAGTCCACCACCGAAACGGCCACCCCGAGCAACTTCGTCGGAACCGGTCTTTTAGTCACCGGCACCGGGACGAACATGTTCCTGTTCGACCCGGGAGGCTACTCGACCGCGAAACTCTACCGGGTATCCATCAAACTTTGAGGCCATGAGAAACACTGGAATGAACGGGCTTGGGGACATTCAACGGAAGCAGAAAGCAGCGCTTGCGTCGGTGGGCCTGGGATTTGGGCTGATCCTCGCGACGGCCTCCCATGCCGCCGTGGTCGGACATTGGACCTTCAACGAGGGCGGAGGCACAATCGCCTTCGACGCGAGCGCCAACAACAACCACGGGGAAATCATCGGCGATCCCACATATGAGGCCTCGCCCGGTGGCTATGCCATCGCTCTGAACGGGCTCTCCGGAGCCGACGATTGGGTGAATTTCGGAACGCCGGCAACCCTTGACTTCACCACGGAAGATTTCTCGGTGGAGATGTGGGTCCGCCTGGATGGAGGACAGGGAAGCAACAACTTCGACCTCTTCGGCAAGGGCGGCAGCTCCTGGGCGATCGGGCTCGAGTGGAAAAATGGAGACGCCCGGCGCTACAACGTCAAGCTCTGCGGCAATTCCGGCTGCGGAACTGCCAAGGAAACGGACATAGGTGTCG
This sequence comes from uncultured Verrucomicrobiota bacterium, assembly GCA_964611475.1. Classification (GTDB taxonomy): domain Bacteria; phylum Verrucomicrobiota; class Kiritimatiellia; order SLOV01; family SLOV01; genus CAUZEO01. The sequence goes on from CAZTAB010000368.1 coordinate 13,902, forward strand.
CGAATCCGGGAACCTGGAATCACGTTGCCTTTACCAAGAGCACCAGCTCCGACGTCCGGCTCTATCTGGACGGAATGCTGGTTTCCACACCCGGTGGGGGATTACAGCCGATCTTTTCGGTGCCCACGCGTCCTGTCCGCGCCGGCATAGGAGGAGGGCGCTACTTCAACGGCTCGATCGACGAAATCCGCGTCCACGATGTCTATCTCAGCGGCGGCGAGGTCCTTGCGGCATTCCAAAACGGGCCGGACACCAATCTCGTGGAGGTACGCCCGCCCTCTTCCGTCGTTCCGGTAGCGAATTCCGTGGCCGTGGAATTCATCAGTGAAGACAGGGTGGACTACGATCTGGAGTCCACCACGAGCCTCGTGACACCAAACTGGGTGGGCACAGGGGTGTCCCTGAAGGGCAACGGAACCAATCGCTTCCTATACGGAATAATGAACGCGGACGCCTCAAAATCGTACCGGGTCGTTGTGAAAGAATAGGAAGGGACAAAAGACGAATGAGCTGGACTAGTTCAGTGCATTCATAGTGGAAAGGGAGAGGAGCAAGGGGCATGACGATGGCCCGTCCGACATCCAGAGCGGATGGTGGTGGCGGCAATGCCCTGAAAGGCACCTGGGACGAAGTCACCATCCACGATGTGAAGCTGACCGCCGGAGAAGTGGACTCCCTGTTCCATGCCGGACCCGGCACCAATGTAGTGAACACGCTCCCTTCATCCAGTGAAATCCTGGTGGATGCGTTCTCTACCGAGTTCGAAAGCCGGGGGGGCAGGATCTGTGCCCTGGAGTGCGCGGATGACCTGGTGGCGGACAACTGGACGGACGCCTCGAACCAACACCTATCTCGGCGGCAACGGCGGCACGATGGCCTTTACGGTGTCTATGGGTGCCTCGGAAATCAAGGCGTACCGGGTGGTGATCAAGTAGCTACGGCAAGGTATAGGTCTGCTGCAACCGGTCGCTGCTACCTTCCAGGTATTCCCAGAACTTGACGACATAGCCGTTCGCGGTGCGGGCAAGAATTGATTCCGGTCCCCACTCCTCAATGCGAGGCTCAGATATAAACTCGGCGTGGCCGTCGGTGAAGCTGACATTGAGGCCGGTGGGATCCTTGATGTGAGGCCATACCGTGTCCGCCGGATAACCCGGAGGTCCCCAGTAGTAGGTCGGGCCGCCGGGATGAAAAATGTCCGCGAATAATGCAAGCGGTTTCTCATCACTCATCCCGATCTGGTAATTCTGCAAACGCTCTACTTCTTCCCGGGTGACACCGGGATTGTCGTACCATTGTCCAATGATCCGGTAGTAATATCCCGTAAAACGAAAGTTCGAGTAGCACGGCGTGGATTCGTCACCGCATCCGCCGTACCAGCCCACCGGATAGGTGAACATCCGGAAGCGCTGACTCGGGCAGTAGAGGAGCGACGGATCGCTGACGTACTCCAATCCATAGAGAAGTCCCTGACCGGTCCACCAGAAGTCCGAGTTTCCGTCCCGGATCTGGTGTTCACCGTACTCGTATGGAGAGGCGGCATAGAACGAGCTGGCCGCGCTTGACCCTCTCTGTTGCCGGGGAGGAGATCCGTCGTGGTCATTCGCATACTGCATCACCCCGACGGCGATCTGATGCGTGTTGCTCAGGCACAGCGTCCGCAACCCCGCCCGCCGCGCCTTCTTCATCGCCGGCATCAACAGCGCCGCCAGGATCGCGATGATCGCGATGACAACGAGAAGCTCGATGAGGGTGAACCCAGCGCGGCGCATATAGGGCTCAGTTTCCACTCCCCAAATATATTGTCCCCAAAACCCCTACTTCAAGCCAAACGTGTTGTCCCGGTCCTTGAAAATTCTGGGGTATAACGACGACAGCAATGACTGGCGGAAAAGTTAAGGCAACCGATAATTCTGCTCCAGCCGATCCGTGCTTCCCTCGAGCCACTCCCAGTACATCATGACAAACTGGTCGTTGGCACCGTTGCGGGCATAGGCTTCCGTCACCCACTCGAACATGCGCGGGCGCGAAACAAACTCGGAATGCCCGTCGCTGAAGGCGACGTTGACGCCGATGGGATCCAGGATGTGCGGCCAGAGGGTGTCGGCGGGGTAGCCGGGCGATCCCCACCAGCTTGCCGGCCCGCCGGTATGGAAAATGTCGGCGTAGACGGCCATCGGTTGCTCTTCCATTCCGAGTTGGAAATTCTGAAGGCGCTCGATGTCCTCCCGGGTAACACCCACCCAACTTTGCTGGCCGAAGACGCGGTAGTAGTAACTGGTGAAACGAAAATTTCGGAAACAGGGCGTATTCGAATATCCGCACCCGCCGTTCCATCCCACCGGATAGGTGAAGAGCTTGAAGCGCTGACTCGGGCTGTACATGAGCTTCTTCTCCGAAACGTAATCGAACGCATAGAGAAGGCCCTGTCCAGTCCAGTAAAAGCCCGAGCTTCCATCCTGGACCTGGTTCTCCCCGGTTTCCCACGGCATGGCAATTTCAAATGTGAGCGCCGCGTTCGCGCCCCCCATCGAACGAGGCAGATGCCCGTCATGGTCATGCGCGTACTGGGCCAGGCCGACCGCGACCTGGTGGGTGTTGCTCAGGCAAAGCGTGCGCATCGCGGCGCGGCGTGCCTTCCTCATTGCCGGCATCAACAGCGCCGCCAGGATCGCGATGATCGCGATGACAACGAGGAGTTCGATGAGGGTAAAGCCATTTTTGATGCTTGATTGATGATCTGTGATTGATGAAGAGCCTTCCCGGTTCGGTGATTTAAACCAGGGACGCTGGATCTTCAACATTCGATGTCCACGTCGTTGGAGGATAGTACGCATCGCATCTGTCATCTTACTCACAAAGCGGGCGGATTCAAGGAGAGCGGGATCGCATCAATCCTTCAATACTCGATATCCGATGTTCAATATTCTCGAGAATAGGCCGGGGGCTGAAAGGAAATGGAAATGTCGAATATTCAATATTACATTTCGAAGTGGTGGCATGAGCAAATCAACGGGCACCCTTGAAAGGGTTGTGGCGATCTCGATCGACGCAACGCCGCAGGCGTTGGACGACCAAATCTTGACATCCCCGATCTGCTCGCACCCTCCCCTCCGGAAACCGGCTACGGCAACTGATACTGCTCTTCCAGCGTCGTCGAGCTGCCTTCGAGCCATTCCCAGAACAGCGCAACGAACCAGTCGTTGGCCTTTCGGGCGTAGATGGCACCGATTCCCCACTCCTCCATGCGTGGCCGCGATATGAACCGGGAGTGGCCATCGGCAAAGGCGACATTCAGGCCGGTAGGTTCCTCGATGTGGGGCCAGGCGGTGTCCGCCGGAAATCCGGGCGGACCCCACGTCCACGAAGGCCCACCGGGGAAAAAAATGTCGGAATAGAGGGCAAAGTTTTTCTCGGTGGTCCCCAACTGGTGGCCCTGGAGTTCTTCGACCTTCTCTCGGAGTGCGCTGCCGGTGCCGTTCCACTGGCCATAGATCCGGTAGTAGTACCCCGTGAACCGGAAATTGTGGTAGCAGGGCGTCTGGCTATCCTCACATCCGCCCCACCATCCGACGGGATAGGTGAAGAGCCGGTAGCGCTGCGCGGGGCAGTACATCAACTTCGGTTCATTGACGTAGTCGAATGCGTAGAGCAATCCCTGCCCGGTCCAGTAGAAGCCCGAGTTCCCGTCCTGGACCTGGTGCTCCCCATATTCAAGCGCTGTGGCCGCATAGTACGAGCTGGATGCGTTCTGCCCCTGTTGCGAACGCGGAAAGTATCCGTCGTGGTCGTTGGCATACTGGGCCAGGCCGACGACTACCTGGTGCGTATTGCTGAGGCAATAGGTGCGAAGCGCTGCGCGCCTCGCTTGACGCATCGCGGGCATCAGTAGCGCGGCAAGGATTGCAATGATCGCTACGACGACAAGGAGCTCAATGAGGGTAAACGCACTTTGGGGCCTCGACGACACACTCATGTCGAAACAACCTACTGTTAACCGGCCTTGGATGGCAAGGAAAATAACGCCGAAACCTGCTCGAATTCGGCATGATGTCCGCCCTGATTTCTTCTGCTTATTCCCAACCCATGAGCCAAGAAGGAGCCAGGGATTATTCCCCGTCTTTCTTTTGTTTGGTGCCCATACATGGTGTATATTTTCAGCCTGAGTGGCAGTAAATAGTGCAATTTTCCACTGGAGAAGCTGATCGTGCGAGGCAGAAACAAAATTCACTCCGCAACCCCCGTGGTTGCATGGCTCAAGTCCTTTGGTTGCGGCTTCGCGCAGCTGTGTTTTTCCACGGCCAGGAAAAGTTTGCGATGGATTGGCGGGGGGCTGGTTCCGGTTGTCGACTGCTGCGTGGACCGAACACGCGCGCCACGTCATCACACCTTCCCGGCATTGATGCCCGATTCCGCCAGGATGGATCGAATGTTTGATGTCAGGCCCGTTTCCATCGTTGCAATCACGATCGGCCTGAGCCTTTTCCTGACCCACTCACCTCACGCTGCCGTGATCGGCCACTGGACCTTCAACGAGGGCGGGGGGGGGCCCGCCAAGGACACCAGCGGACAGGGCAATGATGGTGCGCTGAACGGCGGGTTCGGTTACGTCTCCTCGCCCGGGCTCTTCGGGATTTCGCTGGACGGCCAGAACGGCCACGTCAACTTTGGGCAGCCCGCCATCTTCGATTTCACCACCGAGGGTTTCTCGGTCGAGGTCTGGATCGCAATCGACGGAACACAGCCTGCGAACAACTATGGAATCTTCGGCAAGGGCAACGGTTCCTGGCTGCTTGGATATGAGCACCGGAGTGATGCGACCATCACCGCGAAACACAACATCCAGGTGTGTGGCGGCGCCGGTTGTGGCATCGCCCGGGAAACGGCGGCAGGGTCCGCCCAGCCGTTCGGAACCTATCGGCACGTGGCGTTTACCAAGAGCACACGCGAGGCGCTGGCAATTTATGTCGCCGGCGTCCTCCAGGCGGGCGGTGGCGGATATCAGCCCAATTTTTCAGCAGCGATCGACGTGATCGCCGGGGGCGGAAGCGACCAGGCCCTGAAGCGCATCATCGATGAAATCAAGGTCCACGACGAGTACTTGAGCGCCGCAGCCATCTCCGACAGCTTCGTGGCCGGGCCCAGCATGGTGGCCAACCCGGTCACCCCGATCGTCGCCACCTTCATCAACGTGACCGCATCGAAAACGGTGGGCATCGACAACAAACCCCTGGGGTGGAACGACTACAACCAGGACGGGTTCCCGGACTTTTCCGCGGGCGGGGGCTTGAGCCGGAACAACAACGGAACCGGTTTCGTCAGCGGCGGCGGCGGATTCGGATTCAGCATCTGGGCGGACTGGGATAACGACGGCGACCAGGACGCGTTCAACCTGAACCTCCTGGCGCAGCCGAAGTTCATGCGCAACGACGGGGGCGACAACTTCACCGAGATCAATCTCCCGGTCGTTCCCGGCGCCGACAACCAGGGCGCCTGCTGGGCTGACTTCAACGGGGACACATTTCTCGACTTATACCTGGGAGCGTATGAGGAGGGTAGTTATCAGCCGGATTGCATACTCATCAACAACGGCGGCACCTCGTTCTCGATCGGCTGGCAGGAACCCGGGGGTGAGCGTCCCGGGCGCGGCGTGACCGCCTGCGATTTCGACAAGGACGGGGACATGGATGTCTACGTGTCAAACTACCGGCTCGAGCCCAACTACCTCTGGCGAAACAACGGAAACGGCACGTTCACCGACGCGGCTCCGGCGCTTGGTGCGGACGGTTCCCCGGGTTGGGGAAACGCCCACACCATCGGCTCGGCGTGGGGGGACATGAACAACGACGGCCACTTCGATCTGTTTGTCGGAAACTTTGCCCACCCGGGACAGCCGGAATCCCAGTTCCTCGAGAACCAGGGCCCCCCCACCTACAACTTCCTCGACCGCGCCGGATCGGCAGGGCTTCATTACCAGGAGTCCTACGCCTCCCCTTCGCTCGCCGACTACGACAACGACGGCTACCTGGACTTTTATCTGAGCACCGTATACAGCGGGGACGCCGGGGTGCTCTACCGAAATAATGGGAACTGGTCGTTCACCGACGTGACCGCCCAGGAGAACCTGGGTGGTCTTGCGAATTCCTCACAGTCGGCCTGGGCCGACTACAACGACGACGGATTCCTGGACCTGATGGCAGACGGCAAGCTGTTCGAGAACCAGGGCAACGACAACCACTGGGTGAAGGTGCGTCTCGAAGGCGACGGCACAAAGGTTAACCGCTCGGCCATCGGCACTCAGGTGCGAATCGCTCTCGGCGGCAGCACCGTCCTTGCCCGGCAGGTGGAAGCGGGAACCGGGCACGGCAACCAGAACAGCCCGATTCTTCACTTTGGCCTCGGCGCGCGGACCACGCCGGTGACCCTGAACGTCTTCTGGCCGGATGGCACCACCCTGAACGTCCCCAACGTGGCGGTCAACCAAACGAAGTTCGTTTCCTACGCGCCCTCTCCGCCACCCGTCGTGATGCTCTCCGAGGCAACCATCGGCGACGTGGACGGCATCTGCTTTACCGCAGAGGCCGGGCAAGTCTACGGCCTCTATTCCGCAGATCTCGAGGAAGGTCCATACATCGACACGGGTGCAGAGGTCACCGGTGCGGGCGGCATCGAGTGCCTGTTCGATCCGGGCGCCGCGGGCGGCGTCGACCCGGGCAAGTTCTACGAAATCCGCGAAAGGATCCCGTAGATGTATCTCCGTCCCTTCCTCATTGGATCTTTCCGTGCCCCGTGAAAGAAATGCCGAAGATTGAGCTTTCAAATAGGCGCGCCGTGGGGGGCGGTGGAATCCAATCCGGAACCGGAACTACATGATGGACAGCTTGCATTCCGGCCATCTTCGACACGCGCTCGTGCCTTCAGCAACAGTCGCCTTCTTCACGCTCTCTCTCCCCGCGTCCGCTGCCGTGGTCGGCCATTGGATGTTCAACGAAGGCTCCGGCAACATCGCGCTCGATTCCTCCGGCCAGGGCCATCACGGATCGATTCTCGGCGGGGCATCCTATGCCTCCACCCCGGGCACATCCGGCATCTCCCTGGATGGCATCGATGACCTCGTGAACTTCGGGCAGCCGGCTCCCTTCTATTTCACGTCCGGTGAGTTTTCGATCGAGGTGTGGGTAGCCATTGATGGGTCGCAGACGGGCAACGAGCATGGCATCTTCGGGAAGACCGGAAACTCCTGGCTGCTGGGTTATGAACATGGCAGCGGCGGGAGCTCTGCGCGCCACCACGTGCAACTCTGCGGCAATGCAGGCTGCAGTGTGGCCAGGGAAGCGGCCGTGGGAGCGGCGCGGCCGTTTGGGCAGTTCAGGCATGTCGCGTTCACCAAGAGTACGTTCGAGGCTTTGGCCATATATGTCGATGGCGTCCTCCAGTCGAGCGGCGGAGGTTATCAGGCCATTTTTTCGGAGGCAGCGGATGTGACCGCCGGCCAGGGCGGCGGAAATTTTCTCGAGTGCATCATCGACGAGATTCGCGTGCACGACGTGTATCTGACCAGCACCCAGGTGGCCAACCTCCATGCCACGGGACCGGACAACGCGACCCACACCAACGTCCCGCCGGGCCGGCTCAACAACCTGGTCACTGAGTTGGTAAACCTGGACGCGGGCGATATCGGGTCCGAGACCCAGTTCCCATTTCCCCATGCCCGGGACGGATGGATTTTTGTCTCGTCCACCGTCGGCGGCCTCGGCACAGGCGACAGGGCTCAACTCACGCTCCCGGGCCCGCCGCTCGACACGCTGATCGACCACCAGCCGGGCAAGCCACAGACGCTCGAAGCCATGCGATGGCTGGACGCCGGGGATCACACCCTCACCCTTCAGGCACAGGGATCCACTTCTCTTCAAAATCTGATCGTGCGGGCCATTCCGGAACTCATGATGTGGCGGTACATCGCATCTACCCAGCTTCCGCAACAGGTCCCGGTGTGGGATTGGGCAAACCTGCGGAAGCACATTCTTCCCAGCGTAAACACGATCAATGCCATCCGGGCGGTTGTGGAAGAGCTGCGTCCGCAGCACCAGGCATTCATTGATGAGTGGAATGCGGAAGGAAGGCGATGGACCGTGGGCGGCCTGGTGCCCGCCTACGAGCTGGGCCCCACAATGACAACCCGGCAGGCCTATGACTGGTGGGCGAACCATGCGGGCTACACCCAGTCCGACTGGGTCGGCCTCGTGGTGGACGAATTCTCCACCGGAGACTTTCCCAATTCACAGTACACGCAGATGCGCGAGGCCCTGGAGCAGTTGACGGAAAATTTTCCCGAGAAACTTTTTTACGCCTTCACGGTGGGGGTCATCACCGGGGACGAGCCGGTGGATTTCATGCAGGCCGTGGTGGCCAACAAGGGCGCGATCGCATGGGAATGGTATGAACGCGAGGAGCCGGACGAATCCAGCGCGCAGTCAAAACTCAGCGGGACGCTGTCCCTGGCCATGCAGCAGTGGCGCGATTTCATTCCCGGCGCGCCGGCGGAAATCGTCCTTGTCCTGGGCTACTATTCGACACCGCCGCAGTCGCTCAACGAGAACCCGGCCGTGGATTTCAAGGTATGGATGGACATGCAATTCCACCAGATAGCCAACGATCCCCGTTTCGACGGGCTGCGCGGCATCATGGAGTACAACACGAAGTACACGGACGAGGAAGTCTTCCGCTGGCAGGCGGCGCTGTACCGTCATTACGGCATTGAGGGAAACACGGGGCGATTGTCTGACATCCACGGGTTCACCTACAACCCGGGGCACCTGGTCAATCCGGATTTCGACCAGGGCACAACAGGTTGGACGATCCAGCGGGCAGCGGGCGGCGCCACCGGAACCGGAACCTATTCCGGGCTGGGCCGGCTGCAGGGCCGCGTCCGCGGCAGCACCCGGGGAGACAATTACCTCTGGATGCGCCGGAGTGCCCAGGCGCCGAACCGGGCCATCCAGACGATTTCGGGTCTGATTCCCGGCAACCTGTACACGATGAAATTGATGTCCATGGACCGCGAGGACTTCCTCAACGGCGTCTCTGCGATGAAGACCCACGCGGTTCAGATCGAGATCGACAATGTCGAAATCGCCCCGGGCCGGGAATTCCAGCAAAAGATGCAAAGCGAGACCGGCCAGGACGTAAGCTCGCCGTTCTCCGGCTCGAACCAGCCCTGGATCAATTACTACTGGCGCCTCTTCCGGGCCAACGGGACGACCGCGACGCTCACGATCTCGGACTGGGCATCCGGCAGCCGCCCGGGCGGGCCGATCGGCGAGGATCTGATGTTCAACTTCGTCGAAGTGCAGCCCTACTTTGCGGTGGGTGACGAATTTGCCTCGACGCCGTCGGCCGATCCGGTCATTACGACGTTCACCCGGGGGGATGCAGCAGGGCTGTGCTTCACCGGCCAGGTCGGGAAGGTATACAGCCTTCAATCCGCCGACGCGGCCCAGGGGACGTTTTCCGCAACCGGAGCCCGGGTCGACGGCACGGGCGGGATGGACTGCCTGTTCGACCCGGGTCATCCCGCCGGCATTGATCCGGCGAAGCACTACCAAGTTCTGGAGAGACCCTAATGAATCTTCTTAACCCGAAAAATGGAGATCGAGACATGTATCCGAAATCACGAAGCGTCAGGCGGGGGTTCGTCCTGGGACTCTTATCCCTGGCGACAGCGGGCGTGCAGGCCGCCATCATCGGCCATTGGACATTCAACGACGACACGGTCAACGATGTATCCGGGAACGGGCACGACGGCGAAGTGCGCGGTGGATACTCCTATGTGGATACTCCCGGTGGTCGAGGACTCTCGCTAGACGGGAACAAGAATGCCGTCGCCAAGAACGTCGGATCCGGCGTCACCATCCCGGCCCACGTTGATCTGGACCCGACCGGCCCGGACGCCATCAGCGTGGAGGTTTGGATCGACATCGACACCGACAATGAGAGCGGCGCGAACAACCAATGGATTGCCCGCAGAGCCGACAGCAAATACGGAATCGGTTTCAAGTCCGACGGGGGCTTGAACCGGATCACCTATTTCCAGAATGGCTACTCTGGTTTCGAAACCGCTCCCGGCGAGGTCGACACTCCGGGCTTCCACCACATCGTGTACACGAAAAATGTGGGCGACCAGTGGGTACTCTACCTGGACAACCAATTGGTGTGGGGTGGCGGAGGTGCAGCCGGCTGGGTTGACAATGGT
>CAZTAB010000369.1:0-2877 GCA_964611475.1 uncultured Verrucomicrobiota bacterium
GAATACGCCCAGGTTCTTGGTCTCCGTATCGTTTGCCACCTCAAGAAAGCCGTCAAGGGTTCCACCCGCACCGCCGGTGGAAACTGGCGTATACCGTTCAGACCCGCCTCCCCAGTTGGCCGTGTGGCCATCCTGAAAGTCCTCTTCGAAACCCAACAGGGCCGCGTCAGTGGCGGCCAGTGGGATCATTGATGTGATCAACCATCAAGCAATCCGGATTACTTTCATTCAATCCTCCTATCACGACTCCTGCACTTATACTAGCGTACAATTCGTTGTTTTGCAAGCGTTTGTGTCGGCTACGCAGGTGCCGGCAATGTTTGGTAACGGGTTGTGAGTCGGCATTTCCAAGCGGGCCGCACGAGTTCCGGGGGCAACACCGAAGTTGGTGGTCATAGGGCGGAATGAAGGCGAATGTTTATAAGGCAGGGTTCATGAAGGGCGAACGTTGTGATTCCTGCGGATTTCAACTTCTCCGAAGTGTAACCTTTGCGGTAGCTTTTGGGTGAGAGCGAGGAGGGAAAACGCATGAGCGCTGGTGTGCGAGGGGGGCTTCGATGGTCCGCATGATGGCTCCAGCTTTACATGCCGCCTTATTTCAGGTAAGTTTATTCTTTCCCACATTGAAAGAGCTTGTCCAAACCCGCCTTCTTCTTGTCTCCTCGAGAAAGGATATTTCCCGTCCATACAGTTTGGGAATCGTCATGACAACCGCTTGCATTCGTTTCGCATCCCCTGTCTTTGCATCCCTCTATCTCGCCATCTCGTTCGGCCTGGCGATTCCCCGTACGGGCCTTGCACAATGCACCTTTCCCGCAGACTTGACGAGTGGGCCACTGCAGGTCTCATCCAACGGCGTGGACTACAGTATTTTCTATACGGACAGCACCAATTCGCCCCACTATTTCCCTTCCGAAAGGGCAGGGTGGCTTCAGGACATGTTGCCCGACATCTACGACCGCCACGTCACCACCTACAACTTTCGCCCGCATTATTCAACGCAGCTTCCAGACTTCAACATCGGCGTGTACGACTATCAATCCTCTTGGGCATCTGCTTACGCGAGCTGCTTCGTGATCGAGTCGGACACGTTCGACGACAAGACCGAACCCCAACTGCGCAAAACTACCGGGCACGAGATGTTCCACACCATTCAGCGCTCCTACATGTGTGATGTGCTCGCCACTTGCGACCAGGACAGCGTCTTTATCGGTTCTAACTTCGGGGGGTGGGTCTCGGAAGGACAGGCACGCTTCATGGACGATCGCCATTTCTCAGATTTGGATACGGCCACGTTTTCCACTTCCTTCCATTTGGCTGCCGGTGACACGCTGTCGGCTCCTTCCGAGAGCTATTTTGACAAGTCGTATGACGGTGCGCTGTTTTGGTCCTACTGCGCGGAGCAATTTGGGCTGGTCACTGAGGAGCCGCAGAGGGGTGTCGACCTGGTTCGGGCATGGTGGGAGAGGATCACTGAGAATGGGGCCAGCGGTGAGGTCGCCTCTCTTCAGGCCCTGCGTGACATCCTTGCGCTGGAAGGGCGAACGCTGGAGGACGTGTTTCACGACTATGCGATATGCAACATGACACGGGAATACGACGCTTCCGCGTTGCCGAATTCGGATCGCTACACCTATATCGACGAGGGGCCGGCCGGTGGCAACCTTGCCTACCCGAACAATGTGCCGAGGACCATGATAGGCGGGTTCCCGGGTTCTGTATCCAGCGCCGCTATCGACACGTACGCCGCAGATTATTTTCAGATTCCAGTCGGCAATGCCCAGGAGTGCCTGGCCGTGGGGATGCTGGCCGACTCCGATGTGGAGATGGGTTATGCCCTGGTGGGTGTCGACGCATCGGGTGCTGGCATCGTGCTTTCCAAGCAGAGCGGCACCGAGTACGGCCGTACGATACTAGTCTCTCCCAGTAAACCGATCACGACCCTGGAAGCAGTGGTCGTCGGATTGGATCAGGCGGGCACGTACAACGCAACATTCGGCGTCGGTCCGGTAGAGGGGGCTGTGGTTCGGCCCACGGTGGATCACCCAGCCTATCCCGGTCCTGCGGCGGATCCCGGGCGAATTCTGGTGAGGGCCAGGGTCTCGGGCCCGCCGGAGTTGACTCCAGATGGCGACGGGATGTTTTCGGTGAAGGGGCTGCAGGCGGAGGATTTCTCCGTGCGGGTTGGCGAGAATGACGCGCCGGTGTTGTTGGCGGGATACGCGGGCTCGGAGTACTGGCTTTCGGTTCAAGCCCCTACGCAGGCGGTAGACAACATTGCATACGACTTAACCCTTGAGCTTTGCGGTGAATCTACGTTCGCAAGCCTTGCTGTCATATATGGCGAGATTCAGCTCAACCATGTTGTGACGCTTGATCATTCCGGAAGCATGGATTCACCGAGCGACTACACCAAGCTGCAGGCGGCGAAAGACGCGGCCAAGCTCTACATCGACTCAGTATCGGACGGTGACGGTATCGGCCTTGTACAATTCAGCGGGAACAACGCCGAATGTGATGATGACGCCGCCACGGTCGGCACAAACGAGGTCTCTGCGGCCAGTGACTCAATCCGTAGCCTTTTCAAGGCTGCGGTTGACACGATCAACCCGGATAGCATGACTTCAATCGGCGATGGCCTGGTCAAGGCCGCCGACCTTCTGAATGCGCCGGCAACTCCACCCTCGGCTATAACCAACAACTACGTGCTACTTCTTTCCGACGGAATGGAGAATGAGGAGCTATACTGGGGACAGGCCAACACCGCCTGTGCTCTGCCAGCGCTGCGTGACACCTACCCGGCCACTGGCGCCAAGGTCAATGCGATCGCGTTCGGCCCCGGCTCTGATCAGCCTCTGATGCAGGAGATTGGAGCCC
>CAZTAB010000370.1:0-14211 GCA_964611475.1 uncultured Verrucomicrobiota bacterium
ATTCACGATGAGGCGGGGGGGGGTCATGCCGGACGGCAGCCGATACAATGTCGTCCGGCGATCCTGGACGCATACGGAGTGGTTCAAGAGCGGGCCCTACCAGAGCTGGTTCCGCGACGGAGACGGTTTTCTTTCTCCCTACCTGGGGACGTTGAAGCACAAGGATTACGGCATTCCCTTCTGCCCTGCCGCGCCCGAAGGCCCGACGACCTTCATCAGCCAGGGCGTCTCCTACTCGATGTACGGGGAGAAAAGGCAGAGCCTGGGAACCAACCTCGACGCGACGAGCTGGTTTTTCGATAGCTTCAACGGCGCCTCCGGGCGCGATATCGACGAATTCGAGTCGCCCGCGCGGTACATCATCTCGGCCGACAATGGAGGGCAGACAATGGCGGTGCAGTACACGGCCCAGTTGGCGTTCAATCCAAGAGACAATTCCAACAGCGCCCCGGTCGAGCGGCATCACAACAAGTACTTCAACGCTGCCTTCCTGGACGGCCACGCGGAACCCTGCACGCACGAAGAGCACTACACGCACGATTACTTCTGCCAGCCCCGCGGCGACTTTCATAATACGTGCAGGTACTTCTAACCGTCGATTTGAACCGCGGATTTCGCGGATGGTACGCGGATACGTCTGCGGAATACGGCTTTGGTGGAGCAGACTACCCACCCGTCTAAAATCCGCGTAATCCCCGGTTCAACCTCCCTACCACACCAGGAAGTCACTCCGTGTATTTACGCGCCTCTGTGGTGATTACCGCGGTGCCTTCCCTGTCATTCCGTGTGTTCCGTGGGCAAAACCCTCCCTCACTCCGCGGTCCAACCCCGCGTGTCGCAGGGCAAAAAAAACCGGGCCCACCGATTGGCGGGCCCGATTGGGTAATTGATTTACTGAATCGCTCGGATCAGCTGATGCGACGGCGCCACCAGAGCAGTCCGCCACCGATCCCCAGGAGGGCCAGCGTGGTCGGCTCCGGAATCGAGTTGAAGCGATTGAGCACTTCCGCCCCGGTCAGTGCGGTGTCGTAGATCTCCACGAAGTAGAGGTCGCCGGCAAAGCCGTTGTTGGTCTGGCCAATACCACCGGTATCATCATTGGTGCCGATCTGGAGCGCGCCGCCATTCACCGTGGGGCCATTCAGACCGCCCGCGGCGAACTTGGTCGAGGTGAGCTCAATGCCGTTCGCGTACAGTGCGAGTCCCCCCGGGGTTCCCGTTCCGTCGTGCGTGACCGTCATCATGACGTCCTGACCCCCCAGGCTTCCCACGCCGTCGCCAGCATCACCCCTGCGAGCGCCCGTGCGCTCCGAGTTGTTGCCCGTCTGCTGAATCACCTGCAGCGCATCCTGCTGGTCCCAGCTCAAGGAAAAGGCATGGCCCGTGTAATGCCCGCCTGCTTCTTGTGGTCTGTCCGCCTTGGTCATGATGGTATAAGGTACGTCCCCTTGATTCGCCCCCCCCCAGTTCATGTAGGCATTGAACGTGTAGGGGTCGGCCGATGAGCCTCCGGCGGAGTTGTCGAAGTCATAGTCGCTACTGGAGCCGGTGCCGACGAAGCCGTTGGCCTGGTTCAGGGTGAACGATCCACTTGCCGCGTTGTGTACGGGTGCACCGCTTCCGGTGTCCACCAAGTCCAGGTGATGCCCGCTCCCGCTGAGGTCATCCCACTGCGTGCCGGGGCTGGCGCCAGGGTTCGCCGCATTCCAATAACCGATCCGGTCCGCGTTGGCCGAAAGTGCGAACCCGGCGAGGGCACCACATGTGACTGTTACGATGAGTCTCTTCACGTCTATTCTCTCCCTATTTCTTGTTTGTGTTGTTGCCCTCACCAAGGTGTGGGCCCATCAATTTCACTGCCGTATTTTGCGAGTCCTTCTTTGAATCGTGGCGAACGTTGCCAGCTTGATCAAGGCCAAAGAGCACATTTTTTCTCGATGATTGGCGGTCAAGACCCGAAAAACAGTGACGGTTCGGAGGTGTTCCCGAGCGAAACGGTCGTTTTGCGGCCTTTTGGGAGAGTTCTTTGTCCTGACTAAATGTCTTTCCGCACGACCCGATAGCTTTTCGTGGGTGCGCCGGCGGTCTGGATCAGGTGCGACACCGTGCCTCCCGTGCCGGGCACGGTAGTCACCAGAGACCAGGCACTGCCCGTCAGGTCGTCGGCCTCCTCGATGTCGTAGTCGTAATCGCTGATCGTATCGAAGGCGACCTCGGCGAGACTGGGAAGCGCCACGACCGATGACGGAATGACGCGCGAGGGCTGCCCAGGACGGCCCACATCCCCCAAGTTCCAGCGATTGGAAACCTCTGCCGGGGTCAATTCCACGTCATGGATCTCGATGAAGTACATCGATCCCCGAAACCCGAGCGTGGACGGCCCTACATTGGGGTTCAATCCGAGAATCAACGGTCCGTCGTTCTGAATGCTGCCAAACAAGGTGTCTTGCCGGTAGGAGAACGACATGGACTCCGAGCCGTTCACATACCACCGGGTACCGGGTTCCTCACCGGACCCGTCGTGCGTCACAGTCAGCAGAATCGGAAGATCAGAGTACCCGTTCGCGATCCGTTTGAAGAGCCGCGACTGATTCCCTCCTTCCTCACCGCTCTGCATGCTGAACTTGTAATGCGCTGGATTATCCTCGGATCCACCGAACAAGTATCCCGCGAAGTGCGTTTCCTGCAGAATTTCCCCGTTTGGCCCCTCGGGGAGGATGAACGTTTCCGGCGCGGTTTTGCTGATGATGTCGTACGTCCTCCCGCCCCATCCTTCCGGCGTCTGCTTGACATAGGCCACGATACTGTACGGCGTGCCATTGGTCCCGATACAGTTGTCGTCCAGGTCCAGCTGCGCACAATTCGTCTCGAAGTCGAACAGCGTCTCGTCTCCCATGCCGGTCATGCTGTCGGAAAACTCGAAGTCGTAGCTCAAGTCTGCGGCGTTGTACGTCGCGGGACTCGACAGATCATTGGCGAAATCATACCCGCTCGCGCTCAAGTCCAGCCACGTGTTCGAGGGATCGCCACCGGGCTGCGCCGCGTCGATGTAGAGAATCCGCTCCGCCGCGGCGGGAAGTGCCAATGCGATCGTAAGGATGCCAAGTAGTGTGAATCGTTTCATCGTCTTATTCTTTCGCGTTACCATGGTTAAATTCCCTGGGTTACAGATCCAGCCTGAATACGCGGTAGGTCTTGCTGGCGCCGAACCCATCGGGATCCAGCATTTGAATGGTTCCCCCCGTCCCGACGACATTGTCACCCACCGCCGTCCACGTCGGTGGATTGGTCGAAACGGTGGATTGCAGCTGGTAAGTCTCTCCCACCTCGCTGAGGAACTCGATCGCGGAATCGGTCGTGATCGCCAATGAGACGAGATCAGAGTTACTCGTCGCGCTGCGGACCGGGTCGGTGGTGGCCCGGGTGGGACTCCCGCCGTTCCAGCGCGCGGCAATCTCAGGCTGCGGAAGTTCGTGGTCGTAGATCTCCATGAAATAGAGAAAGCCGGTAAAGCCGTTGTTGAGCTGTCCAATACCACCCGTGTCATCATTATGCCCAATCTGGATCTGGCCGCCGTTTACCGTCGTGCCGTTCAGATTGCCCTGTGAGAACTTGCCCGCGGTGAGCTCAATGCCGTTCGCGTAGAATGTGATCCCCCCCGTGGTTGCCGATCCGTCGTGCGTGACCGTCACCATGACGAGTTGACCCGACAAGTTTCCCACGCCGTCGCCACCATCCCCCCTGCGGGCGCCCGAGCGATCCGTGTTGTTGCCCGCCTGCTGAATAAACTGCAGCGAATCCGGCTGGTCCCAGCTCAGGTTAAAGGCATAGCCCGTGTAATGAGCGCCTGCTACTTGTGGTCTTTTCGCCTTGGTCATGAGGGTATAAGGTACGTCCCCTTTATTCGGGCCCGCCCAGTCGATAAGGGCGTTGACGGAAAAGGGCTTTCCGTTCCCAGGGCCGGCCACCACATCGGTTTCGAAGTCAAACAGGTCGTCGTCTCCGATCCCCCTGAAACCGGTGGTCTGATTGAACAGCCAGGCGTCCTCCACATTGTCGAGAAACGGGAGGGGGGATCCCACACCCACGAAATCGTACTCATTGGTGGTTTGATCCAGCCACACCACCGAGCCGGAATAGCCGGGAATCGAGGTTCCGGGCGCGGCAGCATCCCAGTACCCGATCCGTGCCGCCATGGCGGGCAATATCATCGAGCCAGCGAGTAGCGCCGCGGCCACGATGACCAGGTCGATCGGTTTTCGGTTTTTAGTCATTCCGTCTCCTCCAGGTTGGTTCCCTCTTCGTAGAAAACAATTCAGGCCCACCGCCAAGGCAGACCCCATGGTCCGGTCTCTTCAAGTCTCAGGATGCAATGGTGCCCTGCTCCAATTGCTCTGCACAGCCCGCAAATATCGCCTGAACTGGAAGCCCGGTCAATTTGTAATGGAAGGAAATCGGCGCAGTCCGCGGCACCGTGAAAAACACTTGCCTTTTCGTCCGAGAATCGGCTTTCCAATTTGGGCGGATCCCGGACGCCATCAAAGTAGGCGCCTGCATTTCCTCGGGATCCGATCTATGATATCCTTATCCGTTGTGAAAATTTCCCGATTTTCGAAAATCGGCATCCCCGCCGGAGCACTCGTGGTTGTCGTGATCACGATCGTTTTCGTAACCCGTTCCCCCTCGCCCGAACCGGCCGATTCCGCCGGCGGCGCGGCCGCCGTCCTGCCCGTGACCGGGCATCGCCCCTGGAGCCAAGTCGACAGCGCCGCGGCCGATGGCTGGAACACGGAGGTATTCAGCGGCCTGGCGGAAGACCAGCTCAAACAGCTCACCAGGATCCTGGAATCCGGCGGCCCGCCGGATCCGAAGGTCATCACATCCCTGATTTTCGATGAATTTACGTGCACCGACCTGTTTCCGGGAGATCTCGAGACCGTTTTTGAAGACGAAACTTTCACCGTTCAGCGGATCCAGAGCACCCATCCGCCCGAGCGCCGGCAACCGGTCGATGAAAGCGTACTGCGGCAGGCCGATGCGCATCGCGACGCCCCGGGATTCGCGGAGGCCCTCCACGCCCTGGCCGGGACGCTCGAGGGCGCGGAAGGCAGGCGTTTCAAATCCAAGTTGTTCCAGGTGCAGCCGGGCAACCACGCGTTCCTCACCCGTCAGTACGTCTCTTTCTCCGGCCGCCTGCCGGACGGAATCCTGGAGCAGCACGCAACCTGGATCGCACGCTGGGTGCCCTCCGCCGACGATCATCTTCCCCGGCTCTCGCACCTGGCGCTGGAGACTTTCGAACAGGTGAAATCCTCCGGCGGGCCGCTGTTCAGCGACTGCACCGAATCGGCCCTCGGCGGAAACGACAGCTACCGGGAGCAGATGCTGCACGGGGTGAACTACTGGCTGGCGCGGTCGCAAAACCACATTCCCAGTTCCACCGACGGGCGGGCCGGCATCGCGGTCGGGGACGTCAACGGGGACGGGCTGGACGATCTCTACGTGTGCCAGGACGCCGGCCTGCCGAACAAGCTCTACGTGCAGCAGGCGGACGGAACCGCACTGGATCTATCGGCGGAATCCGGCGCTGACTGGCTGGAAAGCTCGCACGGCGCGCTCCTCGCCGACCTCGACGGGGACGGGGACCAGGACCTGGCCGTCGCCCTGCAAGGCGCGATCACGATCGCGGAAAACGACGGAAGCGGGCGCTTCGATATGCGAACGGTGGTCCCGGTGTCGGACAATACGATGTCGCTCTCGGCGGCCGACTTCGACGGGGACGCCGACCTGGACCTCTACGTGTGCGCCTACAAGCGCAACACGCTTTCCCAGGAAGGCGGCGAAGGCATCATTCTCCCCTCCGGCCCCGGGCTGTTCCTCTACTACGATGCCAACAACGGCGCAGCGAATTCGCTCCTGCGGAACGACGGGGACTGGCAGTTTTCGGACTGTACGAAAGAGGTCGGCGTCGACCGGAACAACACCCGCATGAGCTACGCGGCCGCCTGGGAGGATTACGATGAGGACGGGGACCCCGACCTCTACGTGGCCAATGACTTCGGGCGCAACAATCTCTACCGCAACGACGGCGGCACGTTCACGGAGGTAGCGGCGGAGGCCAACGCGGAGGACAGCGCGTCCGGGATGTCCGTGTCGTGGGCGGATTACGACCGGGACGGCGCCATGGACCTCTACGTGGCCAACATGTTCTCGGCCGCCGGGAACCGGATCCTGGACCAGGACCGGTTCGATCCGGTACTCTCGGATGGAATTCGCGATACCTACCGCCGGTTCGCCCGCGGCAACACCCTGATGCGGAACCTCGGCTCGGGCCGGTTCGAGGATGTCAGCGTCGATGCCGGCGTGACGCTGGGCCGCTGGGCCTGGAGTTCCAACTTCGCCGACCTCAACAACGACGGGTGGGAGGACCTGGTCGTGCTCAACGGATTCTACAGCTCCGAGCTGCCGGAAACGGGAGACTTGTGAAGCTTCTACTGGCGGCAGGTCGTGTCGCAAACCACGGGTAACGGGCAGGGTCAGCTGCAACGGCTCCGGCAAAACCACCGCGAACTGACCCAGATGCTCAAGCAGGGACGCTCCTTCAGCGGCAACGAGCGGAACTGCAGCTTTCTGAACCTGGGACAGGAGCGATTCGCCACCATCTCCGCCGGCACCGGACTCGATTTCGACGATGACGGCCGGGCGCTGGCCCTGGTCGATTGGGATCACGACGGGGACCTCGACCTCTGGGTCCTCAACCGCACGGCCCCGCGCCTCCGCCTGATGCGGAATGACACGCCAGGCGAGAACCACTTTATCATGCTCCGGTTGGAGGGGAATGGTGTGACAAGCAATCGAGACGCAATCGGCGCGCGGGTGGAGATAGTGAGTAGTAAGCAGTTGGCAGTGAACAGTGAACAGTCGGGGGAATCTTCTTTGATCAGTCAGAAATCGCTGCGTGCGGGAGAAGGCTTCCTGGCCCAATCCAGTAAATGGCTTCATTTCGGCCTGGGCAATGAAACAGACATCGCGCACCTTCGGGTTCGCTGGCCCGATGGCGCGCGGGAGACCTTTGATTTTGCCGGGCGGGATGTCGACGAACGGTACCGGCTGGTGCAGGGGTCCGGCACGGTGGAGCCGGTCGAACCCGGCGCGCGCGTGACGTCGCTGCAACCCTCCCGGCAGCCGACCGCCCCGGTTTCCGACGCCGCCCGCATTCCCTTCATCACCTTGCCCCCGGGACCGGCGATTGAAGTCGCTGCTGAAGACGGGACCGCAGTACGGGTGGGGGCCGGACAGCCGGTGCTGGTCAACCTGTGGGCGAGCTGGTGCGCCCCCTGCGTGGCAGAGTTGAAGGAGATGACGGCACGCGAACAGGAGATCCGCGATGCGGGGCTCCAGGTCCTGGCGCTATCGGTCGACGGTCTCGGGGAAAGCGGCGGCTCGCCGAAAAAAGCAGAATCGATCCTCAAGCGGATCAAGTTTCCTTTCCCGTCCCGTGCTGCGGTCCGGAGTGATCTCGAGCAACTCCAGGAGATTCACGATGTCGTGGTCAGGGTCCAACGTTCCCTTCCGGTTCCGACCAGCTTTCTCTACGACCCGGAAGGAAGGATCTCGGTCATTTACAAGGGGCCGCTTTCCGTCGAACAGATGCTGAACGACCTGGTGCACGCCAACCGGACACGGCGGGAACGTAGGCTGCATGCCGCGATGCTGCCCGGCCGCATGATCGAAGACCCGCGCGCCTCCCTGCCGCTGGACCTGACCGAGGCCTTCTTTCATGTGGAACTCGGATTTCAGTATGACATGGGAGGCCTGCTCGAAGAGGCCGAGATGCAGTTCCGCGACGCACTGGCCATCATGCCGGAATATGCCTACGCGCATTTCCACCTGGGCATTGCGCAACAGCGGCAAGGCAAGGAGGAAGAAGCGCGCAAAAGCTTTCAAAGGGCCGTTCGCATCGACCCGAACCACGCGAAGGCGCACTTGAACCTGGGCGCGGCGCAGTACCGGCTGGGCGAAGTGGAAAAGGCGCGGAGGCACTTCGAACTGGCGGTGCACAGCGAGCCCGCACTCCTGGAAGCACACTTCAACCTGGGGAATCTTCTGTTTGCGCAGGAGGACTGGGTCGGGGCCATGAGCCATTACCAGGATGTGCTCGATCTCGACCCAGGATTCGCCCTCGCGCATGTCCGCATAGGCAATGCCTATGCTGCGCAGAACAATCCGCGCAAAGCACTGGATTACTACCAGAACGCCAAGCGCATCAATCCCCGCATGGCAGGTCTCGATCAGAACATCGTCAAACTCCGGGCAAAGCTGAAAGTGAATTGAAAAGGGCGCAGCCAACGCAACGTAGCGCGGAATTCATTCCGCGTCGGTGCCTGCGAACTTCAGTCCGCAGGGGAGAATGCTCGGAAATCGCGAGGCCGGAACGGGCATCCTGCGCAATGCCCGTTGCACACTGCGGAATGAATTCTGCGCTCCGTGCTCGCCGCCTGAATCAGCGAATAGAAACGAGTACGGCTACTGCGTGATTTGTTGCTCTGTGATATTCTGTACGACATTGTCCAAAGGCGACATCCTCGAAAAATACACTGTTCATCCTCGCCGCAGGCGCCCTGGCCGCCCTCGTGATCATTCTCTTCCTCTCCACCCGCCCCTCGACACCCGAACCGATCGCATCCCCCGGCAGCAAGATGGACGATGTGATGCCACTGACCGGTGAACGTCAGTGGGACACGATCGACAACGCCTCCAGTGACGGATGGACCACCGAAGTATTCAGCGGCGAAGCCGAAAAGCAGTTGAAGCGCCTCGGAGAGCTGCTGACCGCTGACTCCGGACTCGACGTTTCGGCGAAATCATTCGTCGCCGAGGACGTTGTTTTTGACGACCTGCTCCCGGAGACGCTGGACACTGTATTCGAAGATGATCCGTTTCTCGTTCAGCGCTACGCGCGTAGCGGCGCAAACCCTCACGCGCGTCACGTCGACGCATCCATGCTCCCGGACGCCTTCGCGCACCGGGGCTTGTCCGGTTTCACATCGGCGATTCAGCAACTGGCCGCCGCGCTTGCCGGTGCGGAGGAAAGGCGCTTCAAGGCCAAGCTGTATCAAGTCAACCGCGAAGGCGACGCATTCCTGACCCGGCAATACATCTCGATGTCCGGCCGGTGGCCGGATCGCATGCTGGAGCAGAATGCCACCTGGATCGCGCGGTGGACACCGGGTGGCCCGGGGAATCCTCCCCGCATGACTCACCTCGCGGCGGAGCGGTTCGAGCAGGTGCACTTCGCCGGCGACCCGATGTTCGCCGATTGCACCGAGGCAGTGCTGGGGACCAACGAGAGTTACCGGAAGCAAATGCTGTACGGCGTGGACTACTGGATGGGGCGAACGCAGAACTTTCTTCCTCACGCCACCTTCGGCCGCTCCGGCATCGCGGTGGGAGACGTCAACGGGGACGGCCGGGACGATCTCTATGTCTGCCAGGACAAGGGATTGCCGAATCGTCTTTACGTCCAACAGCCGGACGGGACGGCGGTCGACGTCTCCCGGGAGTCCGGGGCCGACTGGCTGGCCAGCTCGCACGGCGCATTGCTGGTCGACCTGGACGGCGACGGAGACCAGGACCTGGCCATCGCGCTCTTCGGCGCCGTGATGATCACGGAGAACGACGGAACGGGAACGTTTCAGTCCCGCACGGTGGTCTCCGTTTCCGACGATACCATGTCGCTGTGCGCGGCGGATTTTGATGGCGACGCCGACCTGGATCTTTACGTGTGCGCGAACGATGCCGACACGATGAAACGCGAGGGCGGCCAGGGCATGGTGATTGCATCGAGTTCCGCCGGCTTCATCTACTACGACGCAAACAGCGGAGGCGCCAATTCTCTTCTCCGTAACGAAGGGAACTGGGCGTTCGTCGATTGCACGAAGGAGGTCGGGCTCGATCACAACAACCAGCGCATCAGTTACGCCGCCGCGTGGGAGGACTACGACGACGACGGTGACCCGGACCTGTATGTCGCGAATGACTACGGACGCAACAACCTGTACCGCAATGACGGCGGTCGTTTCACCGACGTGGCGGGAGAAGCCAACGCGGAGGACAGCGCATCGGGCATGTCCGTGGCGTGGGCGGACTACGACCGGGACGGAGACATGGATGTCTACGTCGCCAACATGTTTTCCGCCGCCGGTTCGCGGATCGTATCCCAGGAACAGTTCAAGCCGGGGATTCCCGCCGACCTGCGAAGCATCTACCTCCGGTTCGCGCGCGGCAACACGCTGCTTCGAAACGGGGGACAGGGGATTTTCGACGACGCCGGTATTGAAGCCGGGGTGACCCTCGGCCGCTGGGCCTGGAGCTCAAATTTCGGGGACCTCAACAACGACGGGTGGGAGGACCTGCTCGTGCTCAACGGGTACTACACGTCCGAGTTGCAGGATACGGGCGACTTGTGAAGTTTCTTCTGGCGGCAGGTCGTGTCGCAGGCAACCGACAAGGGGCGGAAGCAGCAGCCCGTATACGATAACGCGCACAACAATCTCAGCGGCATGATGCGGCAGGGGCGCGCATTCAGCGGTCACGAACGGACCTGCTCCTTTCTGAACCTGGGAACAGATCCGTTTGCCACGGTCTCCGCCCTCTCCGGCCTGGATTATCCGGACGACGGGAGGGGCCTCGCACTCGTCGATTGGGACCGGGACGGAGGCCTCGACGTTTGGACCATCAACCGCACCGCGCCCCGCCTTCGATTTCTTCGTAACAACGCGCGGACCGATCATCACTTTCTTTCGCTGCAACTCGAAGGCGACGGGGTGACCAGCAATCGGGATGCGATCGGGGCGCGTGTTGAAGTAGTACGTAGTAAGAAGTCGGTAATAAGTAGTGAACAGTTACCAGTGAACCGTGGGCAGCTGACGGATGAGCAGGGGGAAACAAATCCGCAATCGACAATTCGAAACCGGAAATCCATTACATCGCTGCGCGCGGGCGAAGGCTTCCTGGCACAATCCAGCAAGTGGATCCACTTCGGCCTGGGGGACGACACCGACATCGCAGAGATCCGGGTTCGCTGGCCGGGAGGCGAGACGGAATCGTTCGATTTCACGGGCCGGGACATCGATGCGCGGTACCGGCTCGTCCAAGGGACCGGCACGGTGTCGCCGGCCGGCGCCCCGACCGGCGACATTGCGCTCACCCCGGGCGATCAACCTGCGCCGTCCGGGTCAGACGCGGCCCGCATTCCCCTCGTCGCCCTGATCCCCGGCCCCCAACTAAACGTCCAGTCGCCGGACGGACGAGAAGTCAATGTCGGCGGGGGAGCCCCGGTTCTTGTCAACCTGTGGGCGAGCTGGTGCGCGCCCTGCATCGCGGAGTTGAAGGAGATGGGGCGGCGCGAAGACGAGATTCGGGCGGCGGGCCTCAAGGTCCTGGCGCTGTCGGTCGACGGGCTGGGAGACGATCGCGGCAGCAAGGACCAGGCGGACGCCGCCCTCGAGCGAATCGGGTTTCCCTTTCCCCGGCAGTACGCGAACGAAATCGTCGTCGAGCGGTACCAGAATTTTCACGACAGTGTCATCCAGACGCACCGCCCATTGCCGGTACCCACGAGTTTCCTGTACGACGCGAACGGCCGCGTCTCTGTCATTTACAAGGGACCGCTTTCCGTAGACGACCTGTTACAGGATGTGGGTCATGCTCACCGGACGCGACGAGAGCGGCACGAGCACGCGGCACTGCTCCCGGGGCGATGGATCGACGACGTGCGCGTGTCAAGGCCCGTCGACCTCGCCGACGCCTTCTACCATGTGGATTACGGCTTTCGATTTGATGGTGCGGATATGCTCGAATTGGCCGAAAAGCAATTCCGTGAAGCATTGGCCATCATGCCGGACTACGCGTACGCGCACCATCACCTTGGCATCGCGCTGCAGAGACAGGGCAAAGAGCGGGAAGCAATGAAAAACTTCCTGGAGGCGGTACGCATTGAACCCGCCCACGCGAAAGCGCATCTGAACCTCGGCGCGTCGTTCTACCGACTCGGCCAGACGGAGCGGGCCATCCGGCACTTCGAACAGGCCATTCTCCACGAGCCGACGCTCCTTGAGGCGCACTACAATCTAGGGAACATTCTTTTTGCAATGAAAGACCTGATGGGCGCCATGAACCGGTTTCAGGATTCCATCGACATCAATCCGGAGTTCGCCCAGGGCCACGCCCGGCTTGGCGATCTCCACGCCCTCCAGCAAAATCCGGACAAAGCCCTCCTCCACTACCGGGCGGCAAAAAAAATCCGCCCTGATTTCCCGGGACTCGACAAGGCGATTGAGAAGGTGCAAAGCGAATGAAAGCGGCACGGGCCAACCGCGGCGTTACGGGCCAAAGGACAGGTTGCACCGCAGGGGCCGGATCTGCCGCGCCGGCCGGGCCGGTGGTATCCAAAACGGTGGCGATCGGGCCGGTGCCCCACCAGCCCCTACGCCAGTGAAGCCCACGGTCCGACGCGCAGGACTCTCTTACTGCGTCTCGATCGAAAAATACAGGACCCGGCCCCGGGCAGCGCCGGCCGGGGCCGTATCATAGGCCCGCATGAGTCCGCCATTGCCGACAATGGTGGAGGACGTGGAAAACGCGCCTCCTGGCTCATCGGCATACCGGATCAGGTAATCCAGCCCCGGGAACGTCTCGAACGAAAGTGCCCGGGCTGTCATCGGCACCAGGGCCGAAGACTCGACCAAGGACCCCTGACCGACGCGTGCAACGTCTCCGCCGTTCCAGCGGGCGGCAACCTCCTCAGGCGTCAGAACGGTATCGTGCACCTCCAGGAAAAAGAGCGATCCCGTCCAGCCGTTGGCCACTCCGGCGTCGAAGGCGTCCGTGCTGCCGATCACCAGATGGTTGTCATTCATAACACTCCCGATCAAGTTATCCGCGATATCGATCAACGGCACGGACTGGCCGTCTACGTACCAGTTGACATCGAGACCGGTCACGCCCCCGCCGCTGTGGGTTACCACGAGCAGCGTCGGGCGACCCGACCACCCGGAGTCCGTGCGGGCATACAGGCGGTCCCAGTTGTTCCCGGGCTGCATGGAAAAGTCAAAGCGACGCGAAAGATCCCCGTTTCCGGCGAACATCCATCCGGTGAACATTCCATCTTCCGGCTCGTCCGTCTTGCTCAGGATATTCATCGATTGGTTGGGAGTAAACGTCTGGTTGAAGTAGGCGACGATACTGAACGGGCTGGCCTTGGGTGTGTCACTGAACTCGGTGTCAAAATCGAACAGCGACTCGTCCCCGGTGCCGACCATGCGGCTGGCCAGGGTGAAATCGTAGCTCAGGCTCCCGTCGTTGTAGGCGGCATGGTTGTCTGGGTTCGCATCGTTTGCGAAGTGATACCCGCTGCCGCTCAGGTCCTCCCACGTGTTGGATGGATCCGGTCCGGGAGCAGCCGCGTCGAGAAAAAGAATTCGCGCCGCGTCGGCGGGAAGGGTGAGCGCGAGGATCAAACTCCCGGCCGCGGGCAAAAATTGACGTGTATATGGCTTCATCGTTTCAACTCTCTTTTTCCATTGTCCGTTTTCAATATTCAGTGCCAACCCTACTGCTGTCGCAGGATCCGGTACGTCCGGTTCGAATCAAACCCGCCGGGGTCGTACAGGGTCATCGGGCCCCCGCCCCCCGGGACTGACACACCGGTGTTCAACCAGTTCGGCACGTTGGTATCGATCGTGTACTGGAGAAGATAGGTATTGCCCGTCACGCTCGTGAACTGGACCCCGGTCGTGTCCACGGACTCAAAGTCCTGGATGAGAACGCTTGGGCGGTCCGGCGAAACAGTGGCCCGGTCGGGATCGCCGCCATTCCATCGCATGGCGATCTCTCCGGCGGTCAGTTCGGTGTCGTAGATTTCAACGAAGTACAGGTTTGCGTCCTCACCGATCCCCGCGCCGTCATTGAAGGCATGGTTGGTTCCGATCTTGATCGGGTTGTCGTTGGTGATGGACCCGTTCAAGCCATCCTGCCTCCACGGATGGATGGTCACTTCCGTACCATTGACGTACTGCTTGGTTCCACCGTGGGTCCCGGATCCATCATGGGTCAGGGTGACCATGATGTCCTCCCCGGTGAACCCGCCCGGGAACCCGGTTTCATCGTCAATCCGGTGATACAGGCGGTCCCGGTTGTTCCCCGGCTGCG
>CAZTAB010000371.1:0-3693 GCA_964611475.1 uncultured Verrucomicrobiota bacterium
AAGATGGCGACGAAGGCCGCGGTGCGCGGCGCCCTCACCCGCCACTGGCCGGGCGGCGGCCTCAGCGAGACCCTTCGCCTCCGCCGACGTTTCGGCCACCGCGCCCTTCGAGGCGGGAATTCCGTAACCAAGGAAGAGTTCTTTTGCTTGAAATTCGTGTATTTTCATGGGTTTGGGTTCTATCTTGCCGTGGGCTGCGGATCCTATGGGCCGGGCACGGTGAGCCGCAAGCGTATTCTCCCGTCCCCTGCGCCACCGATTGGCCATCGGCGATGCTTTTCGCTCGCATATCTGTGTTCGTCCCGCTATAAGCATCGGTTTCAATTTGACTGCAGATGAACGTTTGATACAGCGATGAATAAGACCCGTTCCGGCACGCCGCCCCGGAAGCACCCGCTTCCTGTTTTTTAGATTCCAGCCGTGGAACCTACCGACACTTCCAACCCCGACTACTATCACAAGGTCGTCGACTGCCAGTGGGCCTGTCCCGCACACACCGATGTCCCGGAGTACATCCGGCTCATCGCTCAGGGCCGCTTCGCGGACGCCTACATGGTCAATCGCGAATCCAATATTTTCCCCGGCATCCTGGGCCGCGTGTGCGACCGTCCGTGCGAGCCTGCCTGTCGGCGGGTCCGTGTGGACGAAAAGCCGGTTGCGATCTGTCGCCTAAAGCGCGTGGCAGGGGACCTGAAGGGAAATATCGACGACCGTATGCCTCTGGTCCCCCCCAAAAAAAATGGGAAACGCATCGCGCAGATCGGTGCCGGGTGCGCATCGCTCACGGTGGCCAACGATCACCTTCCCCTCGGCTATGAAATCGTCCTGTTCGAGCGCCTCGCGCAGACTGGCGGACTGATGCGCACCAACATCCCGGCATTTCGCCTCCCGGCCGAAGTGCTCGACGAAGAGATCAACATGATTGTCGACATGGGCGTGGACCTCCGCCTGGGGCAAGGGATCGACAGCCTCAAGGAACTCTTGGCGCAGGATTTCGATGCCATTTTCGTCGGCACCGGCGCACCGCTGGGAAAAAACCTGGAACTGCCTGGCCGATACGAGACGGACCAGATTTTCGTGGGGATCCAGTGGCTGGAATCGGTGGCCTTCGGCCACACGGACTCGATCGGGCAGCGGGTGGTGATCATCGGTGGCGGGAACACCGCCATGGACTGCTGCCGCACGTCTCTCCGGATCGGCGGGGAGGAAGTGAAAGTGGTCGCCCGGAAGCCGATGAATCTGCTCAAGGCCTCGGACTGGGAGCTTGAGGGCGCAGTGGAGGAGCGCATCGAGATCATATGCAACCACTCGCCGGAAGAGTTTATTGTCGAGGACGGCAAGCTCACCGGGGTCCGCTTCTCCGAGGTCGAGTGGCACGAAGACGTGGAGGGAAAACTCCGTTCCTCCACGATTAGGGAGAAGGTTTTTCCCTGTGATTCGGTCATCCTCGCCATTGGCCAGGAAAATTCATTCGAGTTCATCGAGCGGAATATCGGGGTCAAGTTCAACCGCTGGGACGTGCCCGAAGTCGACAAGGTGACAATGCAGTCGACGCGCGAGGAGGTTTTTTTCGGCGGCGACGCGGCGTTTGGTCCGCTGAACATCATCTGGGCGGTGGAGCATGGCCACCAGGCCGCCATCTCGATTCACAATTACTGCCAGGGCGTTCCATTGACAAACCGGCCGCCGGTCACCATGAACCTGGGCAGCACCAAGATGGGACTGCACGAATGGAGCTACAGCAACGACTTCGACCCCGCCGCGCGGCGGCCGATGCCCTCTGTGTCTCTCAAGGACCGGTTTCAACAGCTCAACATCGAGGTTGAGGAAGGATTCACGTCACGGCAGACAGCGCAGGAAGTGGAGCGTTGCCTCAATTGCGACATCCAGACGGTTTTTGAAACCCGGCTTTGCATCGAGTGCGACGCCTGCATCGACGTGTGCCCCGTGAATTGCCTGACCATCACCGGAAACGCGTCGGAAGGCAAGCTGCGGCACGACCTGAACACGCCGGCGCTGAACCAGGAACAGGACATCTACGTATCCTCTTCGCTGCCCCAGACGGGCAAGGTCATGGTAAAGGACGAAAACGTGTGCGTTCACTGTGGCCTGTGTGCCGAACGGTGCCCGACCGGCGCCTGGGATATGCAGAAGTTCAACCTCAACATCCCGTACGCCTTCGATATCCAATGCTCAAAAGCAACGACGTGATTGTCAACGACTTCGTCATCAAGGTGGCGAACGTCAACGGAACCGGATCATCCAGCGCCAACAGCCTGCTGATGAAGTCCATTTTCCACATGGGCGTTCCGGTGATCGGAAAGAACTATTTCCCATCGAACATCCAGGGCCTTCCCACCTGGTTCGAAATCCGCGTCAGCAGAGACGGGCATGTCGCCCGGTCGGGGCGTGTCGACCTCATGATCGCGATGAACGCTCAGACATACCTGCAAGACCGCGACGAAGTGCGCCCCGGGGGATTTCTTCTCTATGATTCGAGCTGGCCCCGCGACGACCGGCTGGCCCGTGACGACATCACCCTGCTGGGCGTTCCACTCTCGAAGATCTGCAACACGGCGTTTTCCAGCCCGAGGGCGCGGATCCTGATGAAGAACATCACGTACGTCGGCGCTCTCTCCGCACTGCTCGGGATCGAGCACGACATTATCAGGGAACAGCTCAAGCGGACTTTCGCCGGCAAGGAACACCTGTTCGACGCGAACATGAAAGCCATTCAACTCGGCCACGATTACGCGGTGGAGAACTTCAGTTGCCCGCTTCGCCTCCAGATCAAGCCCATGGACAAGACCGGGGACCAGATGATGATCGATGGGAACACGGCGGCGGCCCTGGGCTGCGTGTATGCGGGCGCGACGTTCGGGGCATGGTACCCGATCACGCCATCCACCTCCCTGATGGACGCCTTCTCCCTGTTCTGTCGCAAGTTCCGGGAGGATCCGGACACCGGCCGGAAGAAGTACTGCATCGTCCAGGCGGAGGACGAACTCGCGGCCATCGGAATGACCATCGGAGCGGGCTGGAACGGCGCGCGCGCATTCACCGCGACCAGTGGACCCGGCACCTCCCTCATGGCGGAATTTCTCGGCTTCGCATATTACGCGGAAGTTCCCACCGTGGTATTCGACGTGCAGCGGGTCGGCCCCTCCACAGGCATGCCAACCCGAACCCAGCAATCCGATATCTTGAGTTGTGCATTCGCGTCCCACGGCGACACGAAGCACGTGCTCCTATTTCCCGCCAACCCGGAGGAGTGTTTCTACTGCGCCATCGAGGCCTTCGACCTGGCCGACCGCCTGCAGACTCCGGTTGTGGTGCTGTCCGACCTGGATATCGGCATGAACGACTGGCCCTGCCCAGAGTTAAAATGGGATGACGCGTATCGACCCGATCGAGGCAAGGTTTATAGTGCAAAGGAACTGAGTGATATGGACAGTTTTTCTCGGTATCTTGATGTGGACGGGGATGGGATCTGTTACCGGACACTACCAGGAGAACATCCAAAGGGTGCTTACCTGATTCGTGGCTCGGGACACAATAAGTCAGGTGGTTATACCGAAAAAGCTGATGAGTATCTGGAGGTTGTTGACCGGTTGCGCCGTAAGTTCGATACCGCTGCGGAGTTGGCTCCAGAGCCGATAACTGAAACTTCAGACAAAAATGGTTGTGTTATTG
>CAZTAB010000372.1:0-3364 GCA_964611475.1 uncultured Verrucomicrobiota bacterium
GTCGAGGCGGGCGATGTTGTTTACATACCCGACGGTGTCCCGCATTGGTATGAGGCCGCGGGCGATGTGCCGTTCGAATTCCTCTGCATGGTCCCCAACCTCCCGGACGAAATCAGCCTGGTGGAATAGCCCGTGGCGAGAGGCAGCGGAAGGCGCCGCCGCGGGGATTGGACCGGGGCACATGGCGCGGACTTGATTCCACGGGCCTTGCAGAAACAATAAAAGACCTTTTCTCGTTACGCGTGTAGGCAGAAATGCGACGACCTCTTCATCGCAACAATCGCCGGAAGCCTGTCCTGCCCTATCGTCGTCCTGAATAAACGGGGATCATGGAGCATCGCGGTGAAGAAGGGCCGCCAGGGTCGCGCACGGGCAAAGACCGGGCCGGCGTTGTTCCGCATCCTGGCAGAACTGGACCAGGTGGGGAAACCCAGCCAGGTTGAGTCCAACTAATCCTCATGGAAATAAACGGCAAAAAACCGCCTCGCGCCCGATGTCCATTTGAAGCGAACCCGCAGCGGATTGCCCCACTCCGACTCCTCTTCGAATGCCTCGAGCCCACGGACCGTTTCCCAACGTTTTAAATCCATAGAGCTTTTCACGGTGACAGCCGGTGACTTGATCATGGGGATATAGCCCAAGCCATCAAATTCCAGGAGGTTGGTTTCAGGATCAAAAACGCCCACAATTTTTTCCCGCCCAAAGAGGTTGATCTCAACCGTGAAATCCCCGGTTGCCTCGTAGTCTCCGGTCTCAATGTAGTCGAACTGGAACCACTCACAGACGCCCTCCTCCCTGAATGTCAGTTGATGACGAGTCGGCGGAAACCAGGAAGGATCATTGTGGAAGGATTTAACGGAGACAAACTTGATACCCTGCCAATCGAATGGCCGGCCGGGCTTGATCGAGATCTCGACAACCCCATCCTTCATGGCAATCCCGGAAATTCCGGCCCCCGCAATGGCAGGACTTTCCATTCCTCCCGCAACAAGCCAAACAGCAAGCAGGGGGGCAATCCATTCCATAGAAGTGGCACGATACAACAGGTAGCTTTCAGGCTTTTATGGATCAGTCTTCGCGAATCTGAAGCGATCGATAGCCGCCCCGGGCCTTGAACCACAGGAGGATGGCCGCGAAGGAGACGGCCATGATCAGCGGGAGAACCGCGGCGACTTTAAGCGTCTTCCTCCCGCTGTGGCCAATTTGTTCCTGGAGGCCGGTCCGGGCGGCCTCGCCCAGCATCGGATGTTCAAGGACCTCCACCGCACGAATCGAATCATAGGTCCAGAAGAAAAACCGCTGATCGGGGATCTTGTATTCGTCGAAGAGCGCCGGATGTTCCGCCTGGACCGTTTGCGCGTCAAAGTTGTCCTTGACTGAGCCCAGGAACGGGAATCCAAAAATGCCGACCGTGAGTAACCCCACGGCGGCGACCGTATTCAGCGTCATCGCTCCCCCCCGTGGAAATCGCTCGGATACGAAGCCCAGCATTGTCGGCCAATAGAAGGTCTGCCCGACCGCGTAGAACACGAACGCCAGGAAGATCATGGAACCCGTCGCCCCGGAGAGCAGGTAAAGCCCGATCATCGAAAAGATCGAGCTGAAGAGGAGCAGCGCAGGCGGCGACATGAATCGCAGGAAACTCCCCGCAAAGAAACGGAGCACCATCATGATTCCGGCGGACGCGACGATCGCCCATCCGGCATCCACGGAATACGCGTTTCGCAGGACAGGCTCCATGAGCGTTCGGATCCAGTGATCCGTCGCGAGTTCCGCGGTAGCGAGTGGAATCATGATGAGGCAGAGTATGAAGAACAGCGGTTTCCCCGCCGAACCAACGATCCGGCCGAACAAAGCGCCGCCCAAGGCTCCCACAACGAGGCTGATGGCCAGAAGGTGGGAAATCACGAACCCGAAGTAATGGGCCACCTGCGAGGCGAGTTCGTAGAAGAGAAACGTAATCGCAAGAAATCCGCCCAGCCCCCCGAATTCCCCAAGCATCTCGCGCATGGAAACGTTGGCTTCGACCCGCTCGTCGACCGGATAGTGGTGGCACAACGCGAACATCACGCCGTATGCAACGACCGGGACCATCATGACCCAGAACACCCAGCGCCACTGGTCGGGGGCGGGATTGATCAGGAGATAGATGGTTCCACCCAAAGCAAGGCCCGCAGGCCAGGCCGCGTGCAGGATATTCAGCATCTTGCTCTTTTCATCCCGGTACACGGTGGCGCACAGGGGATTGATCACCGCTTCCACGACCCCGTGCCCGAGGCCGGCAAAAAAACAGGCCCACCACAGCATGGTCGTGTCACGGGCCAGAAACGTGAACACAACAGACAACGTTTGCAGCGTGCAGGCGATGATCATGGATGTCTTGTATCCGATCCGGTCCACCAGCAGACTGAACAGAATCATGGTCACCGCGATCGGCCAGAGGGCCGCCCCAGTGATGGATCCGACTTCCTGCGCGGTGATCTGGAATTCCTGTCCCCAGATGTTGGGGAGCATCACACGAAACACGAACCCGAACCCTGCTGCCACCAGGGCGAGGAAACTGGCCCAGAACAATATTTTCCAATCCGCCGAAGCAAGTTCGGATCGACTGTTTTCAGAGTTGCTCATATCGAGTCAAGCGTACCGGTTCACGGCGACTTGGCAGGCCATAAAAATCGCTGACGGAAGGCAATGGGTAGCTTCTGTCCTGAATGGCTGGCGGAGGGGGTGGGATTCGAACCCACGGTGCCTTGCGACACGCCGGTTTTCAAGACCGGTGCATTCGTCCACTCTGCCACCCCTCCAACTCTCCTGTTCATAATAAGTTGGGACGAACCTCTAATTCTACTCTTTTCGTTTGCGCCACATTTCGGGCGGGAACGAAGCCTCAACGCCAAGGAACCCGCGAGGTCATGAAGAATTCTCATTCGCCTGAATGACAAGGGTTACAGGATTCACCGCCAGAAGACAAACGTGAAGGGGCGCACATACCGCCCGGAACATCGTCGACCCGGGAACCAACGCGCACGGGGAAAGACGGCACCGGGTGTTCGTGATCGATGTCCCGGTTCGATTCTCCTGCGTCTCCACCCGGAATCCAGCTCGGTGGCCCTGGATTTCACCGCAGAGGAGAGGAAAAGCCTGATTGCCCGGGCACCCGTCGAGGGCAAGTGGTTCTGCCGGTTTACACACGGATCCGGGTCACAGGAGTGAAGGGTTTCCACCCCGGCAGATCTACAAGTATAAAAAAGCTTGAGCTTCTCCGCTCCACCCTCCCAGGAAGCGGATGGAACATTATAAGTTGGTTTGAACCACTTTTTTGGGCTTAAAATCGACCCGGTCAACTTATTTCGGGAGCTCAAGC
>CAZTAB010000373.1:0-8498 GCA_964611475.1 uncultured Verrucomicrobiota bacterium
AGGAATACGTCTACGTCGCGAGGGACGCCGGGAGCGGGGCGAGCGTGGCGCGGGAAATCTGGGACGGAGAGGATGTCACCGCCAGAGCCACGTTTTACTCTCCGGACTTCCATCGCGGGACGGCTCTTGTGAAACTCCACCTGGGAGAGGCCTTGCGATACGGCAGCTACCACCTCGTAAAGGTCGAGACCAATGACGGCGCGGCCACCGCCTCCATGGTTCGGGCCTGGGACTGCGGCACCTTCCCCTGCGCGATCTTCCGTCTCGAGTTCTTCAAAAGCCTTCCCGAGCTCGAGCGGGTCAATCTCACCCTCTCTTCAACGTACGGCCACTGGATGTCCGTAGAGCTGCTGCAGGAGCTGAAGCGCCGCAACTACAAGGCGATCATGGGCTGCAGCGACAGCGCGGGGGTTTCGGTGGAAACAGAGATCATAGACAAGGTGGAGGAGCTGGATCTCCCGGTCTTCGCGTACTACGTCTGGGACGAGCCGGACGGCAAGGATTTCTCCTGCGACCGGGCTCCCGACGTTGAGCAGTTCCAGAAACTGCCGGAGCCCGAGCGCCTGGGGGCTTTCGGCCTTGCCATGGAGCAATTGACCGCCAAGTACCGCGCGGCGGCCCCCGACATCCTCACCTTCTTGAATATCGATTCAACCTATATTCCCGATAACATAAACATGTACGCAAAGATCGGCGACGTGGTGAGTCGCAGCACGTATACGCAGTCCCACGGCCGGGACCCGTTCTTTGTCTACAATACGGGATATCTGCTGAAGCGGGCGGCGGCCCCCCGGATCCCCTACATCCTGCCCGATTGCGCCTGGATCGAGGAGACGGGGCTTGGCCGCCCGGTGGAGCCGGGGGAAGCCAGGTTGAAGGCCCACTATGCCCTCGCCGCGGGGGCCAAGGGCCTCACTTGGTGGGCCTGGGACCCAGTCCCGCAAACGATTAAACACGGTTGCCGTGAGAGCCCGGCGCTCCTGGCCGAGATGAAGCGACTGCACCGGGAAATCCAGACGCTCCAGCCGCTTCTCTCCATCTCCGAGCCTCTCCCGGAAACGTGGGCGGAAAGCGACAACGAGCATCTCTGGACGAAGACGCTCCTCTGTGCCGACCATTCCCTCATCCTGGTCCTGGTGAATAGAAACTACGATTCTCACGCGGCCGGCATGGTCTACGATGCCGTCCAAAGTGCAGCCGGCTTCACGCATGAGCCCCTGGGTAAAACCGAAGTGACCGTCAGCGTACCGGATTGGCTCCGGGTAGAAGAGGTCTTCGCCATGCCTCTGGCTGAGAAAATAAGCTTCCAGGCGAATGATGATCGGATAGACATTTGCCTGGAAGAACTGGAGTTCGCCCGGATGCTAGTGCTCACCCGGGACAAAGGCCTGGGGAAGCGCCTCGCGAAGTCGTGCGAGGAGACACTGAAACGCCGGAAGCGGATCGCCCAAACGAGGGAACAGGAGACAAAGTAAAGAGCGCCGCGAACTGGCGGGCGGCGCGGGCTCGCACGCCGGGATGCCAGGTACCTAGGCATTGTCGATTCGGCATCCCCGAGGATCGAACATCAACGACACCGACGCCGCCCTGGCCTCGGGCGATTTCTACCATTTCCGGCGGCTCGTGTTTCCCCTGGACCGCGCCCGGAGTCTCGCCGACATAGAGAAGAGCGAACCCGTGCCACGGCGGTTGTTCCGGTTGTCGACTGCGGTACGGGCCTGAGGCTCCGTTCTCATCTATAAACTCCCGCGAACAAGCCCTTCCTGAGAATCCCCCGGAACAAGTGATTTTTTTGAATTGCGAGAACGGGCAATCGTGGTGTAGAGTGGGCTACCTTGTCGCTTGAAAGCTTGGCGTGGAACCGTGAGAGAAGGATAGAGCCTTATGAGAAAAAAAGATTCTGCCATTGCACAAATAACCCGGATTTCGGCCCTTGTGACTGCGTTCCTTTTTTCGTTCACCGGCATGGCGCAGGCGGATGTCGCGGTCAATCCCAGTAACGTCCTGGCCAGCTTCGATTACCAAACGAACAGCGACGACGTTCAGGCCGGTTTTCAATCTGTTGGACACTCATTCCCTCGCATGAACGTACAGAATAACATCGAGGCGTTTAGTGGGGGGTTCAATAGTATAGGGCAGCGCAACGTGACCGGATACCTCATTGGGCACCCCGAGGCGGACCTGCTCCGCGATTGGCACATCGATAATGACAGGGCCTATGCCGCGATTATCGAGCTGCGCGCCCCTAACACCATCGACCCGCTAGACGCGGTCCTAATAGCTGGCGAATCGTATAATGTACGGATTTTCCACTACGATAATGACGCCTTCGCGAATGGAAGGACTGGCTTTAGAGTCTACGACGAGGACAGGACCGATGAATCCAAATTCCTGGTGGAGATAGGAGATCACGGCAGCAACCAGGACCCGGACGTCGCGGCCTTCACTGATGTTGAAGTGGTGGCGAAACCCCTGGGTCCGAGTTCTACGGGCAGGATTCAATTGGAGTTCGGAGCACACAGCGACCCCGATAAGTATTTCTATGCGATCAATGGATTCCAGGTCTTCAACGTCCCGTCCGGGGTGCCCTCCACCAGGATCGTGGTCGAGGCCACCGCCGGGATCGGTTTCAACAGCGAGGCGGGCGTGGTGTACAATCTCGAGTGCACGCCGGACCTGGCGTCCTCGGATTTCAGCCACACCGGCGCCAGCGTCATCGGCAACGGCGACTCCATGACGCTCTTCGACCCCACCGGCCCTCTCGATCCCAACAAGAACTATCGGGTGGTCAGAAAGTAAGTCGCATTCTGGCGGCAAGCGCCGGGCACGGCTTCCAGAAATATTCCTGACTCCCCACCATTCTGCGGTGGCCTTGGGAGTACACGGACTTCCTGCCTCCAGGGCCCGGGCCCCATCCGGACGCAGAATTCAAGTACCCCCGGAGTGGATGGGCCGATTCACTGGGTGCTTTTCTGTAAATTCTTTTTAAAGAAAGCATCAGGTGGGAGGCTGGGATTTGTGACCCTTATGCTTCTTCAGTTTTTTCATTTCCCTTTAACATCCCCTGCGGTTCGCACCCATATCAGCAGGCAATGCGTGAGAAACAGGCCAAGGGAGACCCACCTGAGCCTTTTTTTTTGTTGCCTTAACGAGGGGCCTCCGATAGGTTGTGTTATGACATCCGGTGTTGAGTGAACCTCACAGGCAGGTTTGCAAGTTTTGAAGAAAACGGAGCAGAGAAACATCAACAGAGGGAACGCAATGTTCCCCGAAAGTTAGGAGCAAACCCATGAAAAGGACTGAACTCATGATCACACGTACAACATGTATTGCTGCAAGTCTGGCCATGCTGACCCTTGCGTTCGGCAACACGGCGCAGGCGAACATCCTGCCCCAGAACAGCGTCCTGGCCAGCTTCGATTTGAGTGATAACACGGGGAAGGGCCTTCAGACCGGATTTGAACTCGTTGGTCACTCCCCTCGTATAGCCGTACAGAATAACATCGAGCTCATGACCCAGAATTTCCGCAACCCAGGCAGCCGCAACGCGGGCGGGAACTTGCCTGACACGCACCCCGGGTATTCCCTCCTAGCGGATTGGCACATCGATAATCATGCTGGCGACATTGACTCGGCTATCGAGCTGCGCTCCCCTAACACCATCAGCGCGGAACAGGCAACACTGAAAGTTGGCGTCGATTATACGGTCCGCCTGTTCCACTTCGATAACGATTCCTGGTCTAATAACCACACAGGCTTCAGTATTTACGACCAGGACAGGGACGTTGCCGGCAACTTGCTCGCGGAGGTCGGAAGGCACGGCTCCAGCATCGATCCGTTCGGGCCCGATGCCTTCACCGATGTCACAGTGACGGCGATAGACAACGTTGCTCTGCCTGGCTCAGGTATTATCAGGTTGGAGTTTGCAGAACGTAGCAACGCGGGCAATAATGAATTCTTTGTGATCAATGGCGTCCAGGTCATCCCCGAGCCGGGCATGCTTGGGCTGCTGGCCATTGGTGGAGCGTTCCTGGGGATTCTGCGCCGCAGAGCGAAATAATCTCGAGATGACAAAATAGAATCTCGATGCAGCGTCCCGTCCTTCGGGGCGCTGCATTTTTTTTGGAACCGGTCAAATTCATCCTTGTCGCGATTCTTCGCGACGGCGATGGGGAAATGTAAGGCATTACGGTGAAAAACAAGAATGACATCCTGCGGGAAGCCAACCTGACGCTCAGCATCCTTCTCCTCTCCTCCTGGGCGGCCCATGGCGAAGGCTC
This sequence comes from uncultured Verrucomicrobiota bacterium, assembly GCA_964611475.1. Classification (GTDB taxonomy): domain Bacteria; phylum Verrucomicrobiota; class Kiritimatiellia; order SLOV01; family SLOV01; genus CAUZEO01. Next base: position 4,281 of record CAZTAB010000373.1, read on the forward strand.
TCTCCACATCCTCACCAGCTTCGAGACGAAGGAGGAAACGGAGCTGCTGATGCCGGACAACCGCGAATACGAAGTGCAGGTGGAGTGGCGGGAGGAGAGCGCTTCGCATGGGAAAGGTTCCGCCCTGCTTTCCTTTCCTCCATACAAGGAAGAGCCCGAGGAGAGGAAGCATTTGTATTGGGCGCGATGCGCACTCACCCTGGGGAAGACCGAGAGCACCATCACCGATTGGAGAGACTATCGGAGGGTGGAGGTGGATGTCTACAACCCCACCACGGAACAACTTGAGCTCGGCATCGGCTTTTACGATGCCGGAGACGGGAACAATGCGGGGCACGGTTACTGGGCGATGCCGCCTGAGTCCTGGACCACGATCTATTGCGATACGGCGCGGCTCGCCACGGAGATGGACTGCTCCCGAGTGCACCAGATCACATTCTGGTCTCGGCTGCAAATCCGGGGATCCAAGGACCGGACCGACTTCTACGTGGACAGTATACGCCTGCTCCCGAAGGAACTGACCCAGGAATCCGTGCGGATCGACATGCTGGCGCCTCGCTTCCGGGGTGCGTTCCACGCCAGCAGCCCTGTAGACCGGGTGGAGGCGCGGGCGGAAGTGGACTTTCCTTCGTGGGCGAGGAAGCATCGGATCGAAGCGATTCTTCTGGATGGGGACAAGCCGATCGCCGAGGCGCAGACGCTGGCGACGACCGCGGATCCGCAGATCATTACGTTCCAACTGGCTGACCCGCCGTCCGCCGCGGAGGCAAGCAACCTGACGTTGTGTGTGACGGCGATGGATCCGGAAGGCAAGGAAGTCCTGACGATCAACCGGGACCTCCCGGTGCTTGAGACCGCGCCCGACGAGGTGACGATCGACGAGCAAAACCGGATGCTGGTGAACGGGCGCCCCATCTTTCCCATAAGCATCTATAACCCCTCTCTGGGCGACCTGGACGTGCTGGCCCGGATGGGTTTCAACTGCGCCGGGCCGGTGTACCATCGGGCCGATGCAGAATTCCGGGCCGAAGCCCTCAAGCACGGCCTGCGCCTCATTGCCAATTGGCGCGATTTAGTCTGGGATAGAAAAACCGGGAAGGAACGCCCCACGGATCCGGAGGAAGTACGGGAGTTCAGCGAGTCGGGAGCCATACTCGGGTACTATATCTACGACGAACCCCCTCCTCAGCAGGCCGCGGACTTTCGTCGGGAGTGCCGTCGCTTCGCCGCCCTCGCCCCGTACCACCCAACGTTCGGTTGCAACAACTACATCCGCCAGTACCCGCACTACACGGACGCGGCGGATGTGATGATGGTCAATATGTACTGCTTTCGGGGGGAGGTATACGACATGAATGGGATACTCGGACGGGTAGGAACCGCCCTCGAGGTCATGGCCGACAGGCGCCCGGTCTGGTTCATCCCCCAATCCTTTAACAACAGTGCCTATGAGCCCACGGAGGCTGATCGGGAGCCCTCCTACAACCACGTTCGCGGGGCGGCCTGGATGGGCATCGTCCTGGGAGTCCGGGGGATTTGCTACTACACCGCGAACATACAAACGTTTCCGGTTCGGACCGCCTATCCCAACCTCTGGCGGGCGGTGGGCTACACGGTCCAGGAGTTGCGCGGACTGGAGGAGATCCTGCTCTGGGATATGGAGAAGGTGGAGACAAACTCCGAGCAGGTGCATGCCGCCGTATTCCGGAATGGCAAACGCGGGCTTCTCGCGGTTGTGAATGCCGGCAAGAAACCGGCCGAGGTCAGCGTGGAAGTGCCCGCCGACGGTACATTCCAGGTCGTCGGGGAGAACCGCCAGGTGCGCAGCACCGATGGCACGCTGAAAAATCACTTCGCACCGCAGACCGCGCATCTCTATGCGAACTGGGAGATCGAAGCACCCGTCGATGTCCTTGCCGCCGAGGAGCGACTCGCCGATCTGCGCGCCGAGCGCGAGCGAAGGCTGGAAAACAACCTCGCTCTCTGCTGGAAGGGCGCAATGCTCACGGCCTCCAGCGGGTTTCTGGTCGCGGACTCCGAGGAAGAACGAAACAAATCGCCGACCCAGCCCTTGCGCATGATCGACGGCTACCGGGGCAGCAACTGGAAGCTCGGTTTACCCGGGAGATTCAAGTGGGTACCGGAGCTGTGGGGATCAAACCGCTGGTTTCAAGTCACGTTCCCCGAAGAGGAAGACCTGGACGAAGCCGTGGTGGTCATGGGGGACGTGAACTACCAGTTCGCCGTGTTCCAGGATGACGAGTGGCGGGTGGTTGAGCCGGCAGCAGAGGAACTCTACACGGACCACCTGGCAGAGACAGAGAGTTTTGAGGAGCCCTGGTTCCAGCTCGAGGACCAGGAGTTCGAGCGGGCGGAGAGCAAAATGATGCGGACCTTTTCACTCCAAGGGGTACGGAGCGACCGGGTGCGAGTCCTGATGCCCGATCCAGCCAGAGGGCCGGAATTGTACTACAACATCGAGGTCTACCGGGCCGGGCAAGAGCCCGGGACACAAAAATGATCTTCAGGCCCCCCAAGAGCAGGAGACTGTGGGACACGTGGATCTTTCCCTGGGAGGACGGGTACCACCTGTTCTTCCTGGAGGCCCAGCGTCCCAGGCGGGGCCTTGGGCACGCCTTCAGCCGGGACCTCGTCCACTGGGAGCTCTGGCCCTCGATCCAGACCTGGGGCGCTCCCGGGGAATGGAACGAGATTCCACTGGTGCTCACGGGAACGACCGTCCATCTCGAGGGCACGTTCTACTTGTACGCGGGCAGCAACTACAAGGGCGTTCAAGTGGTGGGCGTCTTCACCTCGCCGGACCTAGTGCACTGGACGCCTCACCCAGCCAATCCCGTCATGCGGCCGCCCGCCCCCCACTACCAGGCCGAACCTGCCCCCGGTTTTTTCTACGACACGGTGGACTGGCGCGACCCCTGCATTATCTTCGATGAGGCAGACGGATACTACCACGCATTCCTCTGTGCCCGGTTGCCGCAATGGAGTCACGCCGACACGGGGGCGGCGGTGGCGCACACGCGCTCCCGGGATCTCATCCACTGGGAGAACCTGCCCCCGATCGCCACCCCGGGTCAGGATTTCTATCACACCGAAGTGCCGGACGTGTTCCAAATGGGTGATTTCCATTACGTGGCCTTCGCCACGAACTCCCTGGGAGGCATTCGCCTGGACACGGCGACGAAAGATGCGGCCGTGGGCACCTTTTACCTAATGAGCGAGGCGTTCGAAGGACCCTACGTGAAGCCCGATGACTGCCTGCTGGTCGGGTACAGCAATTTCCAAATGGTTGCCACCGTGGGAAGAACGATTCCCTACGAGGGCGGGCGGCTCCTCACTCACCACGTGAACAGCCCCCGGACGGCATTTGGCGCGCCCAAGCGGGTCCGCCAGCGGCCGGATGGCACGCTCTGGCTGGAGTACTTTTCCGCGCTCGAGAAGCTGGAGACCGGGGTCCTCCGCGAGGGTTTCAAGGGCCTCCGAACGGATCAGCCGGAAGGCGGGGTCGGCGCATGGGACGTCGGTGACAAGGTGGTTCGGGCGGATAGCAAGGCCCTCGGGAGTGCGGCGGTGCTTCCAGGATACGTGGGCGATGCGCACGTGGCGCTCGAACTTTGCTCCGAGGGCGCCCGCCGGGTCGGGATCCTGTTCCGATATCAGCAGGGACTCTACTGCGAAGGGGACGCGGGCGTGCTGGTGCTGGACTTCGAGGCGGGGACACTTCATATCGGCACCACGAAATACGATGCCTTTGCGGGCGCTGGATTCTGTCCCCAGGACAGCTCCCGCTTCCCCCTGGAGCGAGGGCGGACTTATCATCTGCGCATCTTTCTCAGGGACGAGCACCTGGAGGCTTACCTCGACGAGCGATGGGTCTTCACGACCCCGATGGAGATGCCTACGGGCGGGGAGTTGGCACTCTACGCGGAGGGCGGACGGGCGCGTTTCGAATCCATCCGCGTGGCAGCCATCGAACCAATCCCGGAATTCTTACCATGCGACGAGGAGGAGAGATGAAGAGACACAATGGCGCGACAGATTTCCTCAAACTAGCACCAAAACAATGGGGGGGGCTCATGAACAGCACCCGGGGTGTGTTCTGTTTGTTTCTTTTCGCCAGTTGCGCATTCCTGCCGTTCGCGGCGGCCGAAACCACCTTCGAAGGCCACGAGTGGGTGGATCTGGCCTTCTTCAGTCCAG
>CAZTAB010000374.1:0-2294 GCA_964611475.1 uncultured Verrucomicrobiota bacterium
CGAACCAGTCCCGATATACGCGAACAACTGATTGCTCGCGGCAGAAACGGTCTGCCCTTTCTCAACCGCAAAAGCACATGCCCCCCTCTGGCCGGCCAGAGAGGGCATCACTTCGTTCTGGCGGTTTCGACCCCGCTATGACACGCTCCGAACCAAGGAAACGGACGCTTCCGGTAGGCTCTCAAGGGCCAGTGCTTATCCCTTCCGAAAAGCGAATTCCTATAAAATTGAACAGGTGACATATGAGGACATCGAGCATTCCCAGGTTACACGGAGTCTCTTGAATCCTGGCAAGAAAATGCTTCGCGAACTCATGTCGTAGCAGGCATTTTCGGGTTGCATGCTGAGACACCAGCCCGGCCAGTCCACCGACATCCTTTTCATGGAGACCTGGGGATGAACGCGTAAAGGAGAGGAGAGGAAGAAAATGAAACGCGAACACATTTTTGCCCATTACGAACAGGACGCATCCCGGTACTGGAAGCTGAGGGAAGGCGGCTATGCCAGCCCAATGAGTGTTTTCCAAGGAGACGAGGTAACGTTCCATATATCCAATTCCAGATCGTACTACGATGTGTTTGTGTTCCACGAAGGGGCAAAACGGTGCCTGATAAAGGAGATAAACGACCTGCGTGGCGCGCTTCACCCGGTCCCCGAGTTTGGATATAGGGACGGATTCGCCTGGCCCGCAACGGTCGGGTTCCGGGTACCTCACGACTGGAAGAGCGGTGTCTACATCGCCAGTTTTCCCACCGCACAGGGAATCCGAGAAATCTTGTTCGTGGTTCGCCCGCGTGTTCCCAGCTCGCCTATTCTCCTGACGATCGAGACCAATACCTATGCAGCCTACAACAGTGTGGGCGGGAAAAGTCTCTTCCACTATCTGTCTACAGACCGAGTGCACAGCGATCTGGTGACCTTTGAACGCCCCCTGCAGCCGGACATCATGGGTGGGTTCTATGCCTGGGATCAGTTCTTCACATCATGGCTAGACGCCGAGGGTTACCAGGTAGACTACTGCGTTAACGCGGACCACGATCGGCAGCCGGATCTCCTTGATGATTACCCTGCACACCTCAGGATCGGTCATGGCGAGTACTCGAGCCGCGACGAATGCGAGCAGCTTCAGCGGTTCGTAGCACGTGGCGGCAACCTGATGGTGCTCGCGGGTAACTCTTTTTCGCACCTGGTCGAGACCAGGGACAACGGACGCCACCTCTACTGTGCCAAGAGCCGGTACAAAAAGCATCCGCTGGGCACGCCAGAGGACCCCCAAACATCCTTGCTTCGCGCGATCGATAATCTGCGTCAGCGTACCATTGGCGTTTCCTATAGCGCTGCTGTCAACGCGAAGAGCACGGTTCCCGGCGAGATTATTGCCCCCACAACCGAGGAATACGGGTTCTTCCGCGTGACCCAGCCCGACCACTGGGCGTTCGAAGGAACCGGGCTGGGAGAAGGGGACGAGTTTGGCCGGGCGGACTCGATCGTTGGGGTCGAATGCGACGGCGGCGACATCGAATTCAAGGATGGGAAACCCCAGTTTACTGGCCGAGACGGAATCAGTCCGCATTATCAGATCATCGCGATAGGGGACGCGGAGGACCACGGTTTCAACGCGGACTGTGGAATCCACCAGGACCGATTCTACGCCACTGTCGCGGTCAACGAAACGGAGTTCAAGGGGAATGTCATCACGGCGGCAACCATCGAGTGGGCACACGGTCTTTATCGAAACCGCGGTCCGGTGGCACAGATCACCCGCAATGTCTTAGACCTCCTGGGCACATAGCGGATGAGTTACCGAACAACGGTGACAGTCTAGTTCTCCTGGGGCTGGTGGGAACCGTCGGCTTCCACCGTGAAACCCGCCTTGCAACCGGCGGCTCACCTAGGGCACAGGTGGGAACTCTACGCCCTGTGGACCTGGATCCCTGCATTCATCACAGCAAGCGCGGCAGCAGGCTATACCGGCGCCACAATCGACATGCTCGCCTTTGGCGCAATCACAGCAAGAGGCCTCGGCTTCGTGTGGGGCGGGTGGGCTGCGGACCAGATCGTCAGCGAGCGCCTGGTGAACCTGTCGATGGCGGCAAGCGGGGCTCCACCTGCTCAAGGCTCTTCATGGTCTCACCGGGCGCACCGGGAGGGGGCAGAGATCCCTGTCCCATTACATGGGTTCCCATAAACATCCACAGTGCCGCGACAAGGCCAGTTCGTATCCGTGCAGGGTTCTTCATTGCTTCATCCTCCACGGGCATTCTGGAGGCTCTGGAGAGCCTTGGAAAGGGGAA
>CAZTAB010000375.1:0-3017 GCA_964611475.1 uncultured Verrucomicrobiota bacterium
GGGGCCTATTCCATTGACGACCTGGAGCGCGACGGCAGCACCTGTTGGGATGGCGTTCGCAATTACCAGGCGCGGAACTTTATGCGCGATGCGATGAGTGTGGGCGATCCGGTCCTGTTTTACCATTCCAACGCGAACCCGCCCGGGGTGGCCGGAGTGGCCCGTGTTTGTTCGGAAGCGCACCCGGACCACACCGCTTGGGATCGGGAAAGCCGCTATTTCGATGCCCGGTCGCGGCGAGAGGATCCCGTCTGGATGATGGTCGACGTTGAGTTCGTGGAAAAATTCAAGGAGCCCGTGACCCTTCCGCAGTTGAAGGCGAATCGAGTGCTCGACGGCCTCCTCGTTGTCAAGCGTGGCCAGCGCTTGTCCATCCAGCCGGTAGAGGCGAGGCACTTCAGACAAATTCTCAAGATGGCTACCTTTGAAGTGGACTAGAGGATCCCCGAGGACCCTGACCTTGGGGCACGGGTTCGGGCCGGGAGCCAGATTCTCCTTGGCCGGCGGGGATCGCTGTGCTAGTTTCCGCTCGTCAGGTCCAAGGAAGTCTGTGAGGAAATTCAGATTCTGTAAGGTTGTTTCCACGTCGAATCGGGCTGTGTTCTGGCTCGCAGTTCTAGCGGCGTTCGCCGGTGCAATCCTGGCCCGGGCTCAGGCCGACTCTGCAACGACCACAACACCGGTCGAGATCACGGCAAAAAAAACCGAGTACGGGAACAACAATAAACTGTGGGTTCTTACCGGAGATGTTCTTGTCAAACATGGCGAGACCCAGCTCTGGGCCGACCGCGTGAACTATGACACTGAGACGCAGGATGTTCGTGGTCATGGGAACGTCCGGATTCTTCACGAGGGGCGGGAGTACACGGGTGAGAACTTTACCTACAACCTGTCCACCGCAGAGGGCGACTGGATGTCGCTGGAAGGCCTGCTCGGTGCCTTTCTGGTAACCTCGGAGTCCATGACGATGGTTGGCGATAAGGAGTTCCTGCTGCAGGACGCCACGATTACCACCTGCGAGGCCGAATCCCCCGAAGTGTACCTCCGGGCGAGGGAGGTGCGGGTCGTGGAAGACGAATACGTGGAGGCCTGGGGCGTCCTGCTGTACGTGAAAGACGTCCCGGTTTTCTATTTTCCTCGCGTTAAAAAACGGCTGGATGCGGAACACTCGAACCTTTCCGTCGTTCCTGGATATTCCAGCCGGTGGGGCGGCTTCCTGCTGACATCCTATCGCTACACCATGGCTCCCTGGCTGGACGGCAAGACCCGCCTGGACTACCGCTCGGCGCGTGGCTTGGGCGTGGGCCAGGACCTGTACTGGCGCGACCGGTCGGAGGAAACATTCGAGGGTGAGCTTCGCGTCTATTCCGCCGATGACGACATGCCATTCGAGGATGTGCTGGATCGGCAGCAGACCGATGAACTCGTGGATTCAGGTCGGTACCGCCTCAAGCTCCGTCACCAGCACACCCTCCCGAACGAGGACGTGATCCGCATTAACAGTGACTACTTGAGCGACCCCGATGTTCTTGAGGATTTCTTCGACCGCGAATTTCGCCTGAACAGGGTGCCGGAGAATTTCGCAACCTGGACGCGGCGAGATGCGAGATATACGGCGGCGGTTGATTTCAACTTTCGGGCCAACGATTTCTACAGCAACAGCGACCGGCTGCCGGAGGCGATGCTGGACATCCCGCGCGTGCAGATCTCCGGCACGCAGTTCTACTACGAGTCCAACAACAGCATTGGCTATCTGCAGAATTCCTTTGCTGATCAGTTGGCCGAGCCCGACGTCGGCAGCGGCCGGATAAACACGCGGCACCTCTTTACCTTCTACACGAAACAGCTCGGCTGGCTGAATCTAAGCCCGCGGGCTGGATACCAGGGTACGTACTATTCGGAGACGCCCCGGTTGCGCTCCATCCTTTCGGGCATAGCCACCAACGAGGCGGGAGAAGCAACCGGCGGCACGGGGGCAATCGAAACTGTGCCCGGCGGTGGCCGCGAATTCCGGAACGTGTTCGAGCTGGGGCTGGAAGCCTCCTTCAAGTCATTCAAGGAACTGAGCACCCGGGATCGCGGCCAGGATTCCGGTCTTCGCCATGTGGTCGAGCCGTTTGTCAACTATACGTATCTGCCCGAACCAAACGTGACGCCCGACGAGCTTTACCAGTTTGACCGGATCGATGCGGTTGACGAGCGGAACGACCTTGGCTTTGGCCTGCGAAACAAACTGCAGACCCGGCGTAACAACCGACTGCATGACCTCGCCTACCTGGAACTACTCACCGTGGCCAACGTAAGCAAGGCGGCAGACGAGACCGACACGTTTGAGGACCTGTTTTTCGACGCGGAGTTCAGGATTTTCGAGCGAGGCGCGCTGGATGTTCGCGGCAATTACGACTTTGCAAATGATCGGCTGGACGAGGTCGTTGTGGATGTAGGCTTTGCCGCCCGCCAATTGACGTCCCTCAACCTCAGTTACCTTTTTCGAAAGGATTCACGGGAACTGGTAGCGGGGGAATTGAACCTGTTTCCTCGTGAACGTTGGTCCTACCAGGGCTATGCACGCTATGATCTGCGGGACAGTGATCTTCAGGAGCACTCCCACTTTGTCCGCCGGAAGTTCGATTGCCTGGGCCTGGGGCTGGGTGTGAGGGAGGTCGGCTCGGACATCAGTGTCTGGGCTCAGGTGTGGCTCCTTGCGTTCCCGGGGAGCACCGTGGATCTGGGGCGGTAGGGATGCCTCCAGCATTTCCGGGGTTTTGTCGCAGATGAAACTCGGGGCAACCATGCCAGGCCACGGGTATCGATTCCTCGATCAGGATCCAGGTCGTAATCGCCCGCCATCTCGTCAGGGGAGTACCCGTGCACGACATTCCGCTTGAGGACCTTCTCCATCATGCCGAAACCGCAGCGCGGATCGGGGGCGCGTTTGCGATGGAGGGGATGCACCGGCGAGGGGATGTGGTTACCCGTTCCCAGCATGACGTCAAGATCGAGATGGACGTTGAAAC
>CAZTAB010000376.1:0-2667 GCA_964611475.1 uncultured Verrucomicrobiota bacterium
GACCAGTGCCGGATCACGATGCGTCGTACCAGCCCGGACGGCACCCACTGGACGGACTCGGTCCCGATCATGAAGCCAGACTGGCGCGACAGCAATGGCGACCAAATCATGGAGGTGGGCCGATATCCCTACGGCGACGGCTACATCGGGTTTGTCACCGTGTACCACGCGATTTCCCAGCAGATTGACGTTCAATTTTCCGTCTCCCCCGATGGAGAAAATTTCTGGCGGCCGATTCCCCGGGTGCCCTGCATGCCGAACCCGCCTCTCGGTGACTATGGCGGGGGAATGATCTGGCCATATCGGCTGCCCATTGAGCTGGATGGAAAGCTTTACCTGTACTACGGCGCCCTGGCCGGGCTGCACGGGGATATTTACTCCACTGTTGCGGACATGCGCTTTTTCAGGGGCGGCGCCCTCTGCCGCGCGAGCTGGGAGATGGGCCGGTTCTTTGCCGCGGTAAACGCGGACGGGGAGGGGCTAAATGCGCCCGGCGTATCCCTTCCGGGCATGGCCCCCAATCCGGATGGCATCGCCTATTCCTACCTGACAAGCACGCTGCAGTCGGTCGCCGGGAAAACCCTTCACCTGAATGCGGCGACAATGCGCGGCGGCGAAATCTTTGTCGAGTTGCTCGATGAGCAGCTCCAGCCCATCCCTGGGTTCAGCAAGGACGACTTCAATGTATTCAGCGGGGACGAGACCTCCCTGGAGGTTTCGTGGAAAGGCGGCACCTGCCCGCCAAACAGGAGTGTGCATACGCGGATCTTTCTTTCGACGGGGAAGCTCTACGGCATCGCCTGGTCTAGCTGAGCGCGTCCCTCCCTCTATTCCTTCGGCCGAGGCTCCTTTCAGGAGTGACATGCCGGATCGGAAAACCCATGGTTTCGGGATGGAAAGTTCATCATCATCGATCGAGATTCGGCCATATCACTGGAAGGGGATTTACGCACAATACCGGGACGGTGGCGGCGCGCACCACGACCCGGCGCTGTGCGCCGACATCCGGGCCGCCTGGATGCCCGATGGGGAGCGGCTAATCCTCCGTTGTTGCGAAATCATCGGGGAGCCGGACTCCTACGTCTACGACGATCATTCCCCGCCCGCGGAACCCGAGACCCGCGGCAAGCACTATCAGCACAACGCCTTCCAATGGGACACCTCGAGCGTGCCCCGGCAAATCACCGCACACTGCGAGGTTCCAGGAAAAGCGAAATTTGATGTCGGCTTATCCGCCACGGACGACGGGGTAGACATCCACTTGGGCATCCGCAACGATCTCACGGAGTCCATGGGTCCCATCGACTGGGCCTTTTGCGCCATTGGCCTGGAGTGCCCCAGCCTGAATGACGAGAAACAGGAACGAACCTATTTTTTCGACGGCGAAACCCTGCGCAGCCTTCGGGGGTTTGGGGGAACCAACGGCATACGGATGCACAAGGTGGCCGGGGGAGACGATTTCATCCCCGTGGTTCATCAACACCTTCCGGTCGGACCGGTCCCTGCCCAGGAATCACTCATTATCGTGCAGGGCGAATCCGGGGACTACTCCGTCGCCCTCGGATTCGAACAATCCTACGCCTGCTATGCATCGATCGGGAACCTGTGCTTTCATGCCGACCCAAGCTTCGGGACACTGCGGGCCGGGGAGGAAAAACAAATGCATGGAAGGCTCTACCTCCTGCAGGGAACCGCCCAGGACGCCCTGCGGCGCTACCAGGAGGCTTTCGGGGGGACGAGGGCCTCTTAAGCAGCGACCAGGGTCGTGATTCACCCCCACATTGCAGCAGGATTTGACGGCCGGGTCATTCGCGCGGTGGGTCCGACTGGTTTCCTGAGGAGGTGAAAGAATAGGGATTTGCAATGATTATCGACACGCATGTTCATATTTACGATCCCTTTCGGCCGGAGGGCGTGCCCTGGCCCGATCCCGGGGATAAACGGCTCTGGCGCACGACGCTGCCCGAGCGCGTCAAGGCGCAGGCCGTGCCCGAGCAGGTCGACGGCGTGGTGGTTGTAGAGGCTAGCGAGCGGATCGAGGACAACCAGTGGATCCTGGATCTCGCCGACGAGGATCCATACATTGTTGGACTCGTTGGACGGCTGGAGCCAGGGGACGAGAATTTCGCGGAAGATCTGGAGCGCTTTTCACAGCATCCGATCTTTCTGGGGATTCGTTTCTGGGGCGGGTATTTCCAGGATGTGACACGGGACGGCTTTATCGACAAGATGAAGCGGGTCGCGGAAAAGGGCCTCGTGCTGGACGTAAATTTCCCCTGGAAAAGTCCCGACGGATTTTTTCAGCTGCAGGAACAGGTGCCGGAGCTGAAGATCGTGCTCGAGCATGTCAGCGCGGTCAAAGTTAATGGGGCAGAGCCGCCAGCCACGTGGATGGAGACGATGCGGCGGGCCGCCGAACATCCCAATACCACAAAAAAGGTCTCGGCGCTGATGGAGAATAGCCAGCAGCGACCGGCGCCGGCGGACCCTGATTACTATCGTCCGGCCCTTGACGCGATGTGGGACATTTTCGGCGAGGACCGACTCTTTTTCGGGAGCAACTGGCCGGTGTGCGAGCAGGCGGGGACCTAACAGCAGAGCATACACAACGTGCGGGCCAATTTTGCAGCACACGTGCCGAAGGCGAAGGAAAAGTTTATCAGGCGC
>CAZTAB010000377.1:0-6564 GCA_964611475.1 uncultured Verrucomicrobiota bacterium
GCACAAGGTACTGCTCAAGCGGATCCACGCCGATCACGGCTACCGGCTCATATACGCCGGGGTCCTGGTCCCCCCGGGATTCAACCAGGGCGGGCCGATTTGTTTCCAGCGCAGGCAGCGTGGACAATGCTCCATGGCCGACCGATTGGCGTGCCTCGAAGCGCGGGAAGTCCACGCTGTCTTCTAGGATTCGGTTTGCCGTCGCGTGCTGGGATTTCATCCAGGCATTGAATTGCGCAGGGTGGCAGGAGGAGCACGCCTGGACCTCAGGGGAGGGGATGTGAGAACGCGTAGACAGTGCATCCGCCATGGACGGGGAGAAGATCGTTTCTCCACTCGATTGAGGCTTCGGGCTGCAAGACTCCAGAAGGAGCATCGCCGCGACAAGCAGAATGCATGTGAATACCGCGAGCAGACGGAGGAGGAGTGGATCTCCGCTTTGGAGACGAGCCGACATGGGGGCGATCGTGCATTTCCGCCCCGTGAAGATCAAGAAAGCTTCTCCCTGCGAACCTCGTCCAGGCGTTTCCTTCCGGGTCGCTTGCCGTGTGTGAGGATATGCCTGGCTGTCTTCCGGGGCATCGCCCCGGCTGCATGAACCCTTCGCGACTGCGCCGTGGCGGGATGTCGAGGACCCCGGGATGGGTCACGACGAAATCCATCCCCTGTGTTGTTCCCTGCGGTGGGATTTTCGGAACCCCGGTACGGCTGCTCATTCAGAAGGCCTGCGTTTTGTTTCATCCAGGTGGTTGCCCATGCGAAGACCGACGGGGAAAAGGCGGTCTCGGCAGAATGGGTTGGACTTGTTGAATCGGACAGGGGATGAAAGGCCCGGAACCACAAGCCATTCCCTTTAAATCAGGTGTAAACAGGCCTTTTCCCTTGAGAAAATCCAGGAATGAAGTATCTATGGTCCACCCGATTGAAGCTTGGGCATGGTGATGCCCGGAATTCTTGATGGGGGCGCTACTGGTTTCGACGTGTAAGTGGAAGCATTAGCTGCGTGCCGAGGACCCCGGTTGGCCTCGATAATCATCCGGGACCATAAAAGCAGTCGACAACGACTACGCCCTCGCGGCTTAAATGCCGTGACGTCGCCCCACTGACGCCTGCTACGTGGAGGCGGCGACACCAGCAGGCTAGCCTTGATTCCGGGTGGCCGGGTTGAGAGGCAAAACTATTTCGTGGCTACTGGCCTGAGGCATGGCCTGTCCGTCGGCAGTGCTTTTGGCGAGATACAAAGACGGAATACGCACGTAGAGGTTAACGTGGATCTTGTGCGGACGGGGGTTCGAATCCCCCCGCCTCCACCATTCAAAAACCCCAGTATACAAGGGGTTTTTGAATCACCCTTACGCAACGAGCCAGCATCTAACATGCTGGACAGCGTGGAATGGTGTAAGGTAGGTTGCAACCGGTTCTGTATGCGGGTTTCGTTTGAATCTCCGTAGCCGGTTGCAACGAGAATTACAACCCAGGGCAAAAGGAAGCCACCGATGGCTAGCCTGAGACAGTTGCCGAAGAGCAAGTACTGGATCGCATGTTTCACTGTCCGCGGCTGGTTCGAACACTGGCTTTCTACTCAAAAGGCAATCAATTCAACGTGGTCCTTGGCTCGTTGCCGGGGACAGGTGGAGCAGTTTCTGAATCACCTGGAAGATCGTTCCGAGTGCGCACTTTTTGACCTGGAGCGTCTCGATATCCGGGCCGTGATTGTCGGTGCGGCATGGAGCGGGTAACGAAGGGAAAAAGGAGAATGTAAATGATTGCGAGGAAACTGGATCATGTCGCAGTGACGGTCCGTGACATGGAACGATCACTCGAGTTCTACTGCGGGTTGCTGGGCTTGGAGAGACGCGGGGAGCACCTGTTGGAGGGCTCGGAGATTTCGCAGATGGTGGGAAAGCCCACGGTCCGCATGAACGTCGTGCGGCTGGTCTGTCCCGAAACACCCGATATCCAGATCGACCTTCAGCAGTACCTGAAGCCGCCGGGCAAGCAGTCGGACAGCGAACTGGGCGACGTGGCCAACAGCCATATCTGTTTCGAGGTCGACGATGTTGCGAAGACCGTGAGCGATCTGAAGGCCAAGGGGGTGGAGTTCTTCAGCGAGCCCGTGCAGTTCGATATCGAGGGTGAGGGGATTATGAGGGTCGTCTTTTTCAAGGATCCTGACAATTACGTGCTGGAACTCATGGGGTACAACCAGTGAGAGATTTTCGATGGCCAGTTATTCAGAGCTGAAAGGCAAGTCTGTCATCGTTACCGGCTCCGGGCGAGGGATCGGCCTCGCCATCGCGAGACGGTTCGTGCAGGAAGGGTCCCGAGTCGTCCTCTCGGACATTCACGAGGGTGACTCGGGCGAGGTGATTACTCTGGCCGGTGAACTTGGTGCCGAGGCGATGTTTATGCAGGCCGATGTCTGCGACAAAACCCAGGTGGAAAATTTGATCGCCCAGGCCGCCCAGGCATTCGGCCGGCTGGACGTGATCGTCAACAACGCCGGCATTGGCGAAATCGTCCCGATGATCGACACCGGGGAAGGCAGCTACGACCGCCAGATGAATGTGAATGCAAAGGGCACATTCCTCTGCGCCACGGCGGCCGCCCGCCAGATGTTGAAGCAAGGCGGCGGGGGCCGAATCATCAACAACGCCAGCGGTGCGGGTAAGGTGGGGCCCGGCAAGGCCGTCCCGCTCGGCGTCTATGCGATGACCAAGCATGCGGTGGTCGGACTGACGAAAGCGCTTGGCCTCGAGTTGGCCGGGGACAACATCCTGGTGAACTGCGTGTGCGGGGGAATCGTCGACACCCCGATGTGGGACCTGATCGACCGGGAGGCAACGAAGCTGACCGGAGCGACGGAAGGTTCGCTGAAAGAGGCGGCGGTCGCCTCGATTCCGGTTGGCCGGATCCAGAAACCCGAGGATCTAGCGAACATGATCGTCTGGCTGGCCAGTGACGATGCAGACTACGTTGCCGGGCAGGCCCTGAACTGCTCGGGAGGGCTGCTCCCGTATTAGCAGCCTGTTGAAATCCTGCTCTGCCGGTTGTTGACTGAGGCGGAAAAAGAACTTGGCCGAAAGGCGCTCAAGGCCGCCGGCTTTGATTGGGCTTGTTGAGCGGGTTGTAATAGGACCAGGGCGGAATGTACGGCAGCAACTGTAAAATTATTCATCGTTTTCGCCCCGTATTTTCATGAAGTTCCACTTGGGACTGCTTGTCTCCATGGAGAACAGGACGAGGAATTCCGCATCGCTGGCCTCGCGACGGGATCGAAACAAGTCTTCCTGAATGTGGGTGCACACCGCCGCGGGGCCGTTCGAGCACCGGAACAGTCCCCCTCGTGCACCATTCCGTTCCATGTTGAGCCGATGATTGACCATGGTGACCGGACGTAACGTCTGCCAAATGGATCCCTGCTCGATTCCGGCTGCAGTCTGGTTATTCCGGTTTGGGACCCGTGTCGACGTTTACAAACGGAGCGCTGACGGCTATTTTCGTGCTATGCCAATCTTGGTGCTCAACCCCCGTTGTGTGCGCTGGATCACGGATCCCGACCTTCCGAACCGTGAAGAGAATTTGCGGTATGGCAAAGTCGACAGGGAGAACCGGGTCGAGCGTGTGGCCCTCGTCCTGACGGATTATTGGATTGACTGATAGAGGCAAGACTCGGGCTGGCTCGGCGCGTGGGCTTCGATTTGCCGTCATTACCGACGTGCACGTCGAGCATCCCGGGGACGAGCGCATTCGGTATCTGCGCGCTGTGATCGACGCGGTAAAGTCCTGTGATCCGGCGTTCGTCGTGTTTGCCGGCGATCTGGTCAGCGCGGCAGCGCAGACAATCAGCGGAATCCGATCACATCCGGGCGGCGATATGATCTCCTTGTCCGTTGCATCGCCGGGTGACATCTCCTGGGCGCTTGCGCCGTTCGAATCGATACGCCCGCCGGTACACTACCTGCGCGGAAACGTCGATGTTCCCTTCTTGCGGGAGCCGCTTCGGTTTGCATTCGCGCTGGAGGGCATCGCGTTTGTCGGTTTCGACACGGCGGAAGGTACGTTGACTGAATCGGAAGATCGCTGGCTTCGAGAGGCTGCGAGCGAATTCGGCGACGTGCCGAAAATCTTCTTTTCTCACTACTATGCCGGAGCCCTGGATTCTCTCGGGGCGGAACGCCTCCTGTCCCGGCTCGCCGAAAGTGGTGCGCGGCATCTCATCTCGGGCCACGGCCATCGAGCCGAGCACCACGTGATCGGGCAAACGGAGCATCACCTGACCGAGGCCGCCGACCCGTTCAAGCCCGGCTCCCATCGGCCCGGTTTTGAGCTCTTCGAACTTGACGGAAGTAAATTACGACGACTCCACCATGCCGTTTCCTTGCTCGAACCCGGGGCGGTAAAACGATTTCATGAACAACTCGGCTGTGCTCCGAGGCATCCCGGGAATCCGGAGACTCTGAAGAATCTGCTGGCGGACTGTGGTCTGCGACATGTGCAGCTCCGTCTGGGGGACCATGTCGTCGAGTCACTTGGCGGGGACCGGGCGGTGGACACACTTCGGCAGTTGCGGAGCGAGGGCGTCGTGCAGACATTGAGTGTTCACGGGAGCAACCCGCAGATCGATCCGGGCGGCACATGGCTGAACCGCTCTACGATAGAACGTGAGGTGGAGATCAGCGCGAAGGCGGGAGCAGAGTCTGTCACTTCCCACCTGCCGATCCGGGATGAGCGGACGCTATTCAATCCGGAGAGCGGCTCACCGGAATCGGCCGCGGACAAGCTTGCCGATACGTTTGCGGACGGGATGTCCGGCTACTGGCAGGCCGGTATCCGGATTGACCTGGAAAACACCCACTGGCTGGATCCGGTGCACCATCCTGATTCGCTCGAAGAACACATGCTGGGAATCAAGATCAATCACCTGCTCTGGTTTCGAAACGCACTGGAAAAACGGCTGGGGAGTGAGTACGGCGACATCGAGGGGGCCGGGGTGGGGTGCACGTTTGACGTCGGTCACGCACTGACCAACGGTCCGCTTGCCGCGACCCTGACCATTCCGGACTGGTTCGCATCCCTGGGTTCGCACATTCGATCGATCCATTTCCATGACGCCGTGGATCTGCCGGAGGGCGGGCGGCAGGCGCATCGCCCGATTGGGGCGGAAGGTGGACTGGTCGGATTGGAAGGATTCATCCATCTCTTGCATTGCTACTGCCCGGACGCCGTCCTCTATCTTGAACTCGACGCGCTCGAGGAAATTCGCCAAAGCGTCGACTCCCTGCGGAGGGCGAATTTGTAATCCGCCGCGAAAGAGGGGGCGGTTTGGCGGATTGCAAATCCGTCCTATGCTCGTGGCCGCTTTTGGGACGATATGTTTTCATTTTTTGCCTGAATCCATTTATATTCCGGGATGATGTGCAGAACTTCTTTCAAACATTTCGAAGAGCTCCGCCGATGCTGAGCCATCGCCCAATCCCGGTTCTGTTTGCCCTGCTTCTGTTGCCGTCGCTGCAGGCTTCAGCCGCCACCTGGCTGATGGAGGAGGGCAGTTCGAACCAGCTCTTCGACAACGACGCTGACCCGGATCTCGTCATGACAACCTATGCCGTGCCGGGCTGGACCATGGATGTTCCGGTCGGCCAAGGCCTCACCCGCTCTCTCGATTTCAACGGAAGCACGCAGCACTCCCGTCTCGATGCGACCGGATCGATGAAGACGGCGTTCCTGCCCACGGAATCGTTTAGCGTGGAAGCCTGGGTCAAGTGGGACACCATCGGGGACGCGTGGCAATACGTCGCCGGAAACCGGTGGTCGGGTGGATATGCCTTGATCATCGATCGCGACGCCGCGACCGCCTTCTTCTACTTCTCCGGCGACTCCACCGCCGTGTCCGCCATCGGAAGCACGCGGATCAACGACGGGGGATGGCATCACCTCAAAGGAGTGTACGATCCGACCAGCGGGATTTCCCTGTACGTGGACGGCGTGCTCGACGGAACCGACGGCCCGCTTAGCGATACCGTCAGATACAATGGGGTGTTTGCCGTCGCGGCGCGCAACCTCGGCAGTGAATACTTCTTTTCCGGGCGCATCGCCAGCGTCGTGCTCAATGGCGTGGCGCTGCCTTCGCCGGGAGGCGGGGGTGCCGCCACCGATATCGCCTACTGGCTCTTTGACGAAGGGTCCGGAAGCACAGCCGCGGAGAACGGGGGAGACGCCAACCGGAGGCTGACGCTGTACAACGGCGCCGGATGGACGACGGACACCCCGTCCAATCACGCGCTCGATCTCGACGGGGTCGACGACTACGCCCGCCTGAGCCTGGCCAACTCGGGCGCTCTCGCCTTCGGGCCCGAAGATACGTTCGAGGTCGAAGCCTTGATCAAGTGGGACGGCCAGGGAACCTACCCGTACCAATACATCGCGGGGAACCGCTGGTCCGGCGGCTATGCGCTCTTTGTCCACAAGGACAACGGAGCGCCGTTTTTCATCTACACCGGGGGCACCGACTCGGTGACCGCCGACTCGCCCGTCCGGGTCGACGACGGCGCGAGGCATCAC
>CAZTAB010000378.1:0-15021 GCA_964611475.1 uncultured Verrucomicrobiota bacterium
CCCGACGGTGGCGATGTAGCGCGGTCGAACGGAAGCCCCCTGGAGGGATCGGTACTCGTAAGCTCCTGCCGCAACAGGATTCCCTGCATCATCCAGCAGGTCCCACGAAATTTGTAACTCCCCTTTTCCCTTCTCTTCCCCGCTCAACAGCGTCCGCACCAGTATCCCGCTTTCATCATAAACGCCCACACTGGCGGGACCCTCTTCGGGAAGAGAAGCACTGATAGTGAATGCAGTTGACGCAACCGGGAGAAGGAACAAGGCTAAAAGTGAGTACCTGAAAATGAGCATCGGCGACCTCCGTTTCACCTGGTGGATACCATGTGGACGTGGTTCCAGCAAGAGGCACGGGTCGAAGCTTGATGTCCTGTCATACAAGTGATTTGGTATTTATCCAAAACTTGTACGATGAACCAAACGACCCCCAACACCAGAACCGAACAAACCATCCTGGTAGGCCGCGGCAAAGCCGCGCTCCAACTCCCGGTCTGGTTCCAAGGCGGATCTGCCGTCCACCCCATGCTCGCGATCACCTCCATGGTCCACGGCGATGAATACGAGGCACTGGCCGCGGTTCTGGAATTCTGGAAATCCATTGAGCGGCGAAAATTGAACGGATCGGTCCTGATTCTCCCCGTTTGCAATCCCCTCGCCGCCGAATCCGCCACCCGGTCTACGCCCGAACGATTCGATGGAAAGAATCTGGCCCGTGTCTTTCCGGGTTCTGCCCGCGGAACCATCACCCCCCAGATCGCCCGGCGAATTTGGGAGATCACCGAGGAAGCCGACGTGCTGGTGGCTCTCCATTCGGGCGGGACCGGCTACAACTACGCGCCTCTCGCCGGCTACTACCACTCCCGCGACAAGGAACTGGCCCGCTGCTTTCCCATTCAGTATCTCTGGAAAGTCCCGGCCAATCCCGGGGTACTCAGCTACGCATGGTCCCGCAAAGGAAAACGAGTCATCGGTTTCGAATACGGCGGCGAAGCCCGCCTGGATCCGGACGGTACCAAAGCCTATGTCCAAGGCCTCTGGCGACTCATGGATCACCTCGGCATCTGTAAATCCACGACCTCGAAATCAAAACGGATCAAGCAGATCGAACTCAAGGCGACGGCCTATCAGTTTGCTGACAAGCCCGGCTGGTTATTCCCCTCGGTGACGATAGGCCGGACGGTGCGCCGAGGGCAACCGATTGGAGAATGGGTCGACGAGCATTTGAAGAGGTCTATTCTAAAGAGCCAATTTGCGGGAAAAGTCATCGGCCTGCGAACGCTGCCGCGAGTCGCAAAGGGAGACTACCTCACCGTGATTGGACGGTAGACGTTGTCAATGCAAAGCGCCAAGGGCGCGGCCTCCCAGTAGCGCGGAATTGATTCCGCAGTGAGCAAAACAGGAAACGTTTGCCGCCATCGACTCCGCAGGATGAGCCCACGGAGTCATCAAAAATCCTCTCCGTGTACTCCGTGATAAATTTCTTTGGGTCGCGGCACTCAAGTTCTGTGTTTTTCGTGGTTCAATTTCTTCGATTGGGTCCCGATGTTCCGGGTGGTTTTTCTCTGTTGAGCATGTGCGTCGCCGATCGGAAGTCTCGGCGACTTCCGCTACATCCGAAATCCCCTTCATTCGCTCAGCACAACATGCGCGCCGGACGGAATCGCATGCTGCTGCTTCCCAAAATCCAATCCCGGCAAATCCATGCCCACCTGAAACGTTGCGGTGACTTCCTGATCCGTCGGATTATTCACTGCCACATGCCATACGTACCCGCCATCCGGCCCGGACCGCGGCATGACCTCGATGAAAAGATCCTGCTCATTGCACACGACGGGATGCCCGATCAGTACGTGGGTCCGCTCAGACTGATCCGGAAACAACGCGGCATAGACTCGCCCGTCGAAGTCATATCCCAGTGACGTATACACCTCGGTTCCGTCCGAGTAGTAGCCCGTACTGTGCCCCTCGACCTGGAACAGTCCGGTTGACCATCTCGAATTCAATCCGCTCACCCGCACCGGGATCGTGATTCCGATCTCCTCCTCCGGGCGCGGCACGATCAGCTCTGCCGGGATCCCCGGATCTCGCGTGCTGACGTCGAAGAATCCGGGAGACGCCATCCGCTCCCCCCGCACGACCTTCATGCCGTCCGGAGCATCCAGGTAGGCAAGAACCCTCCGGAAGCGATCCGGCCCGCTCTCCGTGATCCCGACGGCTTCGTTCACCGAAAAGAGCTCGTGGTAGTACTCCTCCCCCGCGCTCACATGACGTCCTTCGATGTCAGCCGCTATATGCGCCTTCCATTGATTGTTCTCCGGGTACACGGACACAACAAAGGGTTCACCACGGTTGATGAACAACACGTTGTTGAAGGATTGACCGGCAAAGAACCCGAACCACTGCCCTTTCGCAATCAGCTCATTGACCACCGCGCTTCCAGCTTCGCCGGTCAACTTGTGTTCCCGGTGCCCGTCCCCATCGCCCACAAGGAAGGAGAACGGTCGCGGCTCATAGCGGTTGCTGAACATCAAAGACAAGGACCCTACCATCTGGTCCTGCAGGAATTTCACTGAGCAGGAGTAGTTTGCGACGACCGCGCCCGACCGGTCGCAGATCGCGGCCCATCCCGTGGCACGGACGCCGGTCGACGGACGGTTGAATTCCATGTAGCGGCGGACCCCGTGCATCAGCTTCGCCGGATACTTCGGCCCGAACGCATGCCAGGGGTTGTGCACGGGAAGTCTTTCGTCATAAACTTCCAGGAGTTCCGAGCGCACCACGATGGCCTGTTCATCACTAAATTCCATGATGGGCGTGTTCCGAAATGCCGAGCCGCCCTCCACGCCGAGATCGCTTTTCAGGTAGGGGTGCGTGTTGTTGAAACGAAGGACCGGCCGAAATCCCTGCGGTCCCCCGTCCCAGGTGTGCCCGCCGAGCAGGATGGGGAAGCGATGCGCGTTGAATAACCCGGTTCCGCGGGCCAGGTTGAACCGCCCGCAATCGTTTACGTGGTCGCCACAGTAGACACACGGCAGGGCGCCCGATTTCCAGGAAATTCGCGGATACCCCATGGCTTTCCCCCCTTCCACATCTTCCGCAATCAACATCAGGTACTGCTGAATATTTCCGGGCAGGTGCAACTGTTCCTTGAAGGACCTGGCTCCGCCGGGAAAATACCGCCGGAACAATCGGCGGCCGTTCATGATTCGAATCTCCTTCAGTCCCACGTCTGACGTAACATGAAGATCGGAAACCATGAGGTCCCGGTCGGCTACGAATGGTTCGCTGCCGTAGGTGTGGGACCGGTAGTGTTGCGGCCAGGCGCGAATCACGGGACCGGACGATGGAAAAACATTCATCGCTTCGTACTGGTTGTTCCAACGCAGCGCGTCCTTCGCCAGGGTGCCGAGAGACCTCGCCTGCGCGTAGGTCAGGGCATGACCGGAACTCACCTCTTCCTGCAATGCCGCCGGAGAGCGCACCAGGTTCACGGACATCGGCAGCGGCGGCAGAGTCCCTTCCACATTGTCGACGTATTCTTCTGTCCGGTCTTCCAGCAGCGTTCCGTCCTGGTAGGTTATGAGCGCCACCGCGGAGCAGTCTTTCAGGTCGATGGGCTGCATGGCCTCCGGGTTTTCCATGTGGTAGAACCCGATCATATTCTTTCCGTACCGGTCGTGCTCCGCCAGTATCCAGTGGACGATCGAGGCATCGTGATGGAATTCCCCGGCATCGTTCACGGTCTGCAGGGTGAACCAGGTCTTCTCCGGCCCTGTCAGGAGATGTGGTGGCGGCCAGGGCAGATCGTGGCCGGTGAAAAACATGTGGTCGCCAATATTCGTGTCGATGCGATAGCCGGGCAGCAGCCGTAGATTCTCGTCGCTGTGCTGCTTACATTCCTCTCCCAATTCCCGAAGCTTCTCCGGCGTCAGGTTCGCGAATACTTCCAGGAAGATCAGGAAATCCAGGCCGGCGGCTTTCGCGGCCGCGGCATACTCTTCCACCATCCCCTCGCCACCGGAATATACGGTCTGAGCTCCGATCAACCCTTTGAAAACCTGGGTTCCCTTGGGCCCGTGGAGTTCCAACTCTTCCTTGGACCAGAATTTCGTTTCGAAATCCTTTCGGACCACGGGATCGAGATTAGGCGCATCAAACCGGCTGGGATCAGCGCGGTAGCCGCCCACGCTTCCCGATTCCAGGCTGGGCTCCGCCAGCCACTCAAATGCATTGTGAAGCAGGCGTTCAAAGTCCGATGGGATTTCGTTCAACCCCTCGCTGAGTACCCGCCGGTTGTATAGCCAGTACGTACCCTGAATGAGAGAGAACTGCGGCATTTGGGCGCAGAGAAGGATGCGCCCGTTCTTGTAGGGCCGAATTGCCATGAGATCCGGTTCCTTCACTCCGCCGGGCCGCACGAACGGATCCTGATGGTAGGAACTCTGGATGAAGTCATTGGTCTCGGACGGCTCGGTGTAGGACGTGGGGGGGCCCTTCACCACTACCTGCCAGTCTTCGCTCACAAATATCGGACCCGTCAATGTCGAGTGATAGTAGTCGCCGTAGGGAAACCAGAGGTTTGTTACCCCGGCGCTGATCGGCGAAGGCAGAATCCGGTCCGTCCTTCCCAGCGAAACAACCGGCATGCGGGGCATGGGAACGACATTCTTTGGATTCGAATCGAAATACTTCTCCAACGGAAGCCGGGCGTCCCATTTCTCAACCAGGGCTTGCACATGCTGGTCCCCGCTGTCGGTATAGATCATCGCGAACACGCCTCCACCCGCGTCGAGGAAGCGATCAAGCAACTCGATGTATTCAGGTTGTCTCGGCCCCTCCGCCGGGAAATAAAAGTGCCGTTTCTCCTCCTCCGAGGGCGCGCCGATCAGCACGAGGACATTGTACTGACTGATTTTCTCCCAGGTGAAGTCCTTCAGGTGATCCAGGTAATCTGGCTGGAAACCTGCATGGTGAAAATCGCGAAGCAATTCAAGGTCCACGCCCGGGGATGCAGAGATGCCGCGAGGTGTGCAGAGGAGCACGGCGGGGGAGGTGGCGAAGACATTAATGTGCAGGAGGCAGACGACAAAGATTACGTGGCAAGAGAGCAAAGTTCGAGACATAGCAAAGTGTCCTTTGTAGATGTTTCTCATGCTATCAGACGAACTCTGCGCCGCCAGAAGAATTGGCGCCGTCGCAAAACCCTGCCAGCCTTGCGCGGGTAGAGGCACGGTTTGATAACTGGGCGACCGATGCTTTTTGTTCTGCACCGTAGTTTTCAAACCCATTCACCACCGGGGCGGGCCCGGAGGGGAATGGTCACTCCTGTAGCACCAAATGTCCGCCTGCCGGGATCGTATGTTCTTGCTTCGCAAATTCCAAGCCCGGCAGCTTCGTCGACTGCCGGAACTCCGCCGTGACATCCTCATCGGTAGGGTTATTCGCCGCGACATGCCACACATATGTTCCTTCCGGTCCCGTCCGCGGCATCGCTTCGATAAACAACTCCGGTTGATCGCAAACCACCGGATGCCCGACCACGACGTGAGTCATCTCCGCATAATCCGGATACAGCGCCGCGTGCACCCGCCCGTCCAGGTCAAATCCAAGCGCGGAGTAGACATTTTCGCCATCCGTGTAGTAGCCCGTGCTGTGGCCTTTTACTTGTAACAGCCCCGCGCTCCACCGTGAATTGAGTCCGGAAATCCGAACCGGAATCGTCAGTCCGATCCGGTTCTTCGGTTTCCGCACCGTGATCTCGACCGGGGAATCTTCCTCGCCGGAATTCACATCGAAGACGCCCGGGCTCTCTTCCCTCGTTCCGCTCACCAGCTTCAACCCGTCCGGCCGATCGAGATACTTGACCACCCGCTTAAATCTTCCTGCTCCCCGATCCTCCATGTCGATCGACTCATTCACGCTGAATAGCTCGTAGTGCATGCTGTCGCCTGCCTCGAGTACCTGACCCACCAGGTCCGCCGTCACCCGTCCGCGGAACGATGCGTCGGACTTGTAGTCCACGTGTACGAAAACCGGCTCGCCCCGGTTGATGAAAAGCACCCCGTTGAAGGTTTCATCCGAACAATAACCAAACCAGCTTCCGGTTTCCACGCGTTCCGTGATGGGCGCTGTGCCCGCCTGCAGGTCATGCACGATCGGTCTTGAGCTGCCACTGTCAACGACCATCATGCCCGGCCGCGATGGATACCAGTTGGAACGCAGTAGAACAAGGGAGTCGACGCGTTGTTCCATCTTGAACCGAATGGTATTGGAAAAGTTTGCCACCACCGCATCGGCCCGTTCCCCAATCGCCGCCCACCCCGTGTCGCGAACCCCTTGCAACGGCCGATTAAATTCGAGGTAGCGCCGCTCCGAATCGATCAGGCGTGATGGCTCCTTGGGCCCGAATGCGTGCCACGCGTTCATCACGGGCAACTTGGGGTGATAGACTTCGCGCAGGGACGACTGAACAACAATGGCCTGGTCATCCGCGAACTCCAGGACCGGAATGTTGTGAAACGCCCAGCCGCCTTCGCTGTACAGGTAATCGACGATGGTCGGCGTGCTGGTGATCCGCGGGTGCGCGTGTCCCATGTGCACCAGCGGTCGAAGGCCCAGGGGACCGCCATCCCAGGTGAAGCCGGCGGAAAACCGCGGGTACCGGTGTGCATTGAACATGCCGGTTCCGCGGGCAAGATACCCGTATCCACAGTCATTGACGTGGTCTCCACAATAGACCACTGCGCGGGAACCGAACTTCCAGCAAATCCGCGGAAACGAAATGGCCTTCCCGCCATTTACATCTTCCGCGATCAGGACCAGAGACTTCTGAACAACGCCCGAAAGGTGAAGAATCTGCCGATATTCCCTTGCCCCGTTCGGGAGAAAGCGTCGCACGAGCTGGTGCCCGTTCATGATGCGGAGTTCCTTCAGCCCGACGTCGGATGTCACGTAGAGATCGGAAACCATCAACTCGCGGTCGACCACGAACGGCTCGCTCCCGTAGACATGGGCCCCATGCCAGAATGGCCAGGATCGAATAATAGGACCGTCGGAGCTGAACACGTTCAACGAATGCGTCTGGCTGTTCCAGTGCAGGGATTCCTGTACGACCGTTTCGAGGGACTTGCCCTGGGCGAAAGTCAGCGCGTTGCCGGATCGGGCCTCGCGGATCAACCCATCCGGCGAGAGCACGTCGCTGATCGCCACCGGACAGGGTGGAAGCGTTCCCTGGACCGATGTCAGAAACTCTTCGGTCAGGTCCTCCACCAGGTTCCCGTCCCGGTAATATCGAATGGCCGCGGCCGAGCAGTTCTTGATGTCCGGCAGCTGCATTCCTGTCGGCGTATCGAAGTTGTAGAACCCGATCATGTTTTTCCCGTACCGGTCGTGTTCGCTCAAGATCCAGCCGGTCAGCACCGAGTAGTGGACAAATTTCCCATCCTTGTCCTGCGGCTGGATGTTGAGCAGCTTGTTATCCGGCCCTGTCAGAAGTTCCGGGTAGTGAGGCCATGGGAGGTCATGGCCCGTGAAAAACATTTGGTTTCCGATGTTCGTGTCGATGCTGTACCCGGGTAGAAGCAGTAGTTTGTCATCGGAGTTTTCCCTGCATTCCTCGCCCAACTCGCGCAGCATCTCCAGGGTGATGTCAGCAAACCGCTCCAGGAAGATCACGAAATCGAGTCCCGCTTCGTGGGCGGCGGCCGCGTATTCCGCCACCGTGCCTTGCCCGCCGCCCGCCGCGGTCCGTGCGCCGATGAGCCCGCGGAATACCGGATCGGTCTCCGGCGGCCGGGTGATGTCCAGCATCTCCTCCGTCCAAAGGGGTGGATTCAATTCTTTCCGTTTTTCGGGATCCTGATTCGGCGAAGCGAGGCGTTCGGCCTTGGCCCGGTATCCGCCAACCTCTTCAGATTTCATGGCAGGTTCGGCAAGCCAGCGGAATGCGTTGTGAATGAGCCGTTCGTAGTCCGATGGGATCCGGTTCAATCCCTTGGAAAGACAGTGGCGGCCGAACAGCCACTTCGTGCCCTGGCCGATCGAGAATACCGGCGACTGGCTGCAGAGAAGGATTCGTCCATTCTTATAAGATCGAATCGCCATCAGGTCCGGCTCGGGAACGTCTCCCGGCCGCACATAGGGATCGGGATGCGCGCGGGTGTTGATGAAATGATCGGCGGGAACAACCGGCTCGGAATGTGACGTCCGGGTGCCCTTGACGATTACGGTCCATTCCTCGGACACGGCGATCGGTCCCGTAAGGGACGTATGATAGTACTCACCGTACGGCCACCAGAGCTTCTTCACGCCCTCGGTTACCGGCGACGGCTGGACCTGGTCGATGAGGGACAGGAACACCGTGTCCATGCGCGGCAGCCGCGCCACCTTTTCCTCACTCGTCTCCCGGTAAAACTCCACCGGCAGACGGGCGCCCCAGGGCTCGATCAACTGCTGGGTATCCTTGTCCCCGCTGTCGGTGTAAATCATGGCGAACACGCCACCCCCGGCTTCAAGAAAACGCTCCACCAGCTCGATATATTCATCGCGATTCGGACTGCCCGACTTCGGGAAAAAGAATGGGATCTCCGTCCCGTCACCCGGACTTCCGAAAAGTACAATCACGTCGTATTGCCGGATGCGGTCCCAGGTCATGTGACTGAACTGATCCAGGTAGTCCGGCTCGAACCCGGCCTCGTGAAACTCTCGCAGCCATTCCAGGTCCACGTAAGACTGCGACACTCCTTTCGGCGTACAGACAAGAACGGACGGCCCCGGCGGGTCATCGTCAGCGGTGTGAGCCGGAGGAATGCCCGGGCCCGAAAGTACCAGCAGCATCCATATGAAAAATGGGAAGATCTTCTTCATGGGGTGTCCTCGAATCGCTAGGTGAAAAGTTCTCTATACATTGTCCAGCCTATCCAGTCGAGGCTCAACCTCGGCATAGCGCGGACAGGCTCGAGGAAGCCTGCAGCAAAACGAAGATTCCCTTCGAAGTATTGAAGCATGCTCCTTCTCGCTCTGGCGTGAAGTCCGGCTTCCGGGACTCATCGCTGCGGGTTTTTCCACGCTTGATCTTGGACTCAAGCCGGCTTACGCTAAGCAATATCAATTGCATCCGAGGTCGCCGTGCGTAGACAAGCCTTTACCCTCATCGAATTACTCGTCGTGATCGCAATCATCGCGGTCCTTGCCGCACTGCTCGTTCCATCGCTGAAGAAGGCGTTGGAAATGGGGCGGCGAACCGTATGCTCTTCACAGTTGAGGCAGATCGGGCATTCCATCATTGTTTATGCGAGTGATCACGACGGGAAGATGCCCTACTCCGGCAAGCACGGTTCAACCGGTTGTCTCGACGAAATCTACCGCTTTAGTGGTAGCAATCGCGGCTGGTTCGGGCACGGACTGCCATACGGCCTGGGCTACCTCGGCGACAAGGGTAAGAAGACATTGGAACTTCTTTGGTGCCCGACCTGGAACATAACCGTTCCACCCTACAGCTATCAAAATGAACACAGGGAAGCGGACGGCAGAAGAGGCGACGGAAGCGGCATGAATACAGGCTATGAGACCCGCGGATACTTTGATTGGGAACTCGGGTTTCCCCCCGCCGGATTTGCCGATAATCCCGCCATCGTCCGCGATATGAGCCGGGGAAGATGGTACGCTGGGCACTCTCCGACCATCAATCCGGGATATATCGCAAACGAAGAATCCTGGGGATATAATGCGCTTTACCTTGATGGAAGTGTCTTGTGGTTTGATCTGCTTGCGGCCGGTTGGCCAAACGCGGGTTTGTCCGCCAAGGGAGATCAGCCGGGCGAGCAATGGGCCATATTCGATAAAAGGTAGGCTGGCCTCGGCGCCGCGATTTGAATGCCGTTGAAATATTCGATCGTCATTCTGTTAACTACGGTGACCCTGTCGGTTGCCGGTCCTTCATCTTTCAAGGTTGTTCAGGGAGGCGAAGCCGTGTCACGCATCGCCCTTTCATCCGAACCGACGCCCCAGGAAGAGCTTGGCGCGGCCGAGCTGCAACGATACGTCGGGCTGATGACGGGAGCCACCTTGCCGGTAGGTTCCGCGGAAACGCCGGCCGATAATTCCCACGGCCTCGTGATCGCCATCGGTCACCCCACGGCGCATCCGCTGCTGGGCGAACTGGAGTCGCAGGGCCTCATCTCCGTGAATGCGGAGGTGCTTACCGAGGACGGGTTCATTCTGAAGACCGTCAGGCGGGACAACCATGACATTCTGGCGATTTCCGGTGCCAGCCCGGTGGCCACCCTCTACGCGGTGTACGACTTCCTGGAACGATTCGGGCGGATCGGCTTCTTCCGATACGAGGAACATGTACCTCGCAGGTCCGACTTTTCGATTCCGAACTGCGACATTTCCGAAAGGCCTCATTTCAAGGTGCGTATGCACGGAGGTCAGCACCATTACTTTGGCATTCACTGGTTCAGTGAAGAGCAGTGGAAGGAAAACCTTCGGTGGTATGCGAAACGCCGCCTGAACCGGACAAACTTTCAACCGGGCCCCGCAGTACACGACCACGCGAGCCGGGACCTATGGGCACGCCTGGGGATCCAGACCGGGAAGGAGAAGGAGCTGGTAGACGAAGCGACGGCAGAGGCAGTACGCCTGCTTAAACGAATATCCCGGTACGGCCGAGAGCTGGGCATTCGGGCGCCTCTTGCTTCGACTGACGGACAGCTCCCTGCCGACATGGTGGAACCTTTCAAGAAGAAATATCCCGATGCGAAAACCTTCGAATTTACGCGCCACACGACCCAGACCTGGATCGATCCGGACGACCCCATGTGGCTGAAGATGAACCAGGCCTACCTGGAAACCAGCATCGATTTTTACGGCGACACGAGATTGTACGGGCTGCCCTCCCCCTGGACGGAACGCGCGCCGGGAGATTCGCCAGAGGAACAGGAGCGACTGACCCGCGCATACGGAGACGCCGTGGGCCGCTTGGCCTCGTGGGCCGGCGAAACGTATCCCGGCGGAGAGTGGATGCTGGACGGCTGGGCATTCGCCAACCGCAATTTCTGGCATCCGGACCGGGTGGCGCACCTGCTGGGCGTTCTTCCCGATGATTTGAACCTCGTAATCTGGTCCTACCCTGCGGACGACCAGCCGACCTACGAGTTTTTCAATTTCTGGAGGCCGGCCGCGTGGGCATTCCTGGTGTTCCATTCGAGCGGAGGTAATACGACGTTGCATGGAGACGTGCATCGAATCATGGGACGCACCTACCGGGTCCTCTGCGATCAACGGGCCGACAAACTGGTCGGCTACGGAATGTACACCGAGGCGAACGACTACGCGCCGTTCTTTACCGATCTGGTTCAGCGCCTCGCCTGGGACCCGTTCATCGATCTCGTTTCCTTCACGCGGGATTACTGCGAGCGGCGCTATGCACCCGAATCGGTCGAAACAATGGTTCGCGTTCACGAAAAGCTGTTACAATCGGTCTATGGCCCACAAAGCGATCATGCGATCACCGGCGGATTTCGCACCGTCCGGTTGAACGATCCGGTGTACTGGTTTCAACTTGGAGCGCACTGGGTGCCCTTCGATGAATTGCAGCGTCGCCGCGTCGAACTTCGCCGCCATTGGCCTGAGATTCTTCTCCAAGCCCTGGAGGAAGCCCTGAAGGCCGCCGAAGCCGAACAAAACAACAAAGCGTATATCCGGGACCTGGCGGATATCATGCGCTCGTACATTCATGTCCGCATGGACCGGAGCATCTGGAACGCGGTCCTGGCGGCGCACGCCGGGGATCGCCCCGGATTCGAATCGCACGTCGCGTCAATTGAGAAGCAGTTCCACGCGCTGTTGCAAGCGGTCAGTCTCGTTTCCGATCGGTGGGAATTCGGAGTGAACGCACTGATCAAGGAGTTTGCCGACGCGCCGATCAGGCGATCGGAGGAAGAGATACGCCATTATCTCTACTACGTGTCTTTTAGCGGGGATCGCATCCACGACTACTTTCGCGCGGACCGGTACGAAATGATTCGCGACATTTACCACCCCATGACCATGGCCTATTTCGACTCGTGTCGGAAGCAGCTTGCAGGTTCCGGCGAGCTGAAGATACAGGAAAGAATAAGCACCGGCTGGGAATACGAAACATTGATGGACGCACGACAGGTGCCGAACCTGGCTTACGAAACCGCAGGACCGTTGCACGAAATTCCACAACAATGGATCAGCAAACCCACCGAGCCTCCGCCCCCGTCTCCGAGTCCGCTCGAGACCGCCAGGGGGTTCTTGAACGCTGCCAGGCGGGGATATTAACCAAGGAGCCGCACATTGATCGTGACAATGATTGGGACGGGGATCGACAAGAAGGTCGGCGTTTTGACTTTCTTTCGCAACATCGCGCGCCTTTGCATCCTCATGATGTCCACAGGTTCGACATTCGCATCGGACTCGAGCGGGTTGACCTGGAGCGGCGACCCCGGTCTGATTTTGCTGGCGTCGCCGGCCCGCGCCATTCGCGTCGATGGGGATCTCGCCGAATGGGACTTCGACCGGACGTCCGTCGAACTCGACCGGGTCATCCTGGCGCCCGCGGTGGAGGATCCCGTTGCGTATTCGGAATTGCGTGCGCGAATTGCCGTGCAGTGGGCCGAACCATCCCTGTACGTCGCCGCGTCGGTGACCGCCGGTCGCCTTGAAGGTATTCAATTCGGATATTTGCGGGTTCGCTTTCAACCCGGGGGTAGCGGCATTCTTTCCGGCCGTTTCCCGGATAAGAGTGTCGCCTACTTGGAGCCGGGCACGGGAAGCGTGCAGGATGGGGCTTTTGAATTCGGGTTCTCCCATAGCGAAGACAATTCATCCGGCCCGCCGGACACGGCATACAGGATGAGAAAGACGGATACCGGGTACGATCTGGAGGCGTCGATCGATGTCTCACGCGAGGGCTGGGACCTCCGCGCCGGGGACATTATTCGCCTCGCCGCCCGGGTAGCGTATCACGATGCAAACCAGGATCCGCTGGCGCAGCAAGGCTACCTGGTCTGGCGGCAGTGGAAGACCTACCGCGGTTCGACCGCCGGATTCTGGGGCAGGCTCCGACTGCTGGATCGCGAGGGACTCGGCCTGGATCTGTTTGCCGCGACCCGGCCAGTGGAATCGCTCCCTCTCCTCGTGGGCGGGACGGCCGATGCCGTGCGCGATGCATCGATCGCTTCGCTTCGCCTTCGTGATGCGAATGGAGACGTCGTCGAGGAGCGGTCCTTGCCGATGCAACTGGATGCCGGCAAGAGGACGATGTTCGGACTCACGCTGTCGAGTAAACGTCTTTCCGCCGGGTCCTACAGACTGGAGGCGATGCTGGCTTCCGGCGAAACCTATGGCTCACCGGTTCCGATCCGGATCCATGCCGAACCTGCTGCCCCCATCGTTCCGCGCCTCGGGGATGCGCCGGATCACTACCACACCGAAGACCCGAGTCGGTACCGGTCGTTCCACCTCCCCATCCGACGACGGGATGTCACGAAAGATGACTATCTTCCGCGCGCCCGATTGCTTTTCGAAGATTCGCTGTCGCACGACTTCGACTCCGAGCCGTATCGCAAGTGGGCCTGGGCGCATACGCGAGGCATGACCGCGGCCATCCTCTACCAGGCCACCGGTGACGAGCGGTATGCCGAGTACGCCCGTCGCGCCTGGAAGTCGTCGCTTGCATTTGCACGGGACGGTAGGGAGTACGTTTTCACCTCGATTCAGATGATCGACATCATGGCCGATGTTATGGTGGAAACAGGACTGCTGACGAATGCGGATCACCCGGAAATCCGAGAGCACCTGGTCACCTGGGCCCGGAAATCCGCCTGGGGATGTTACGGGTGGGACGGAAAGCCGTGGTTCCGCGGTGCCGGGCATGCGGCATTGGGCCCGGCGGTCGCCCGCGGAGTCGCGGCGATAAAGTATCCGGACGTGGAAGACGCCGACTTCTGGACCCGATACTGCGACGCCACCGTCAATGATTCGCTGCAACATGGCGATACGATTTACAACGACGCGGGATACCTCCACGGCTGGCTGTGGCACATGTCAATGTTTGGACACCTCTCGGGAAGGGACGAGGTGTTCAACGACCCGGCCATGAAGAGAACGTGGGAGCGGAACCTGCACTGGATGCACCCCATGGGCGCGCACCCGAGCATCGGCGATGCCACCGGGTGGAACCCGGAATTTCACCGTTACATCTATCTGTTCGAAATGCTGGCGCGGCACACCGGCGACGGACGCTACAAATGGGCCGCGCACAGGCTGTTCGAGTATGCCGAGGACCGGATCGACGGGTGGATGACGACACCATTCATTCACCACTACCTGCCGTGGTACTATGCGCTGGCCTGGCATCTTGCCGACGATACCATCGAGGAGGAGGAGCCCGATCCGTCGAGCCGGATTACCCTTCGCAAGGATTTGCTCCCGGTGGAGTCCGGCAGGGTGAGGGACATTGGCTGGCACATCTACGGGTTCGAGCTCGGCCCGCGCGACATTCCGGACAAAATCATTCTTAAAAGCGGAAACGATCCGGATGGGCTGTGGGCGATGGTGGAGTGTTGCCCCATCACCAATCACAATCAGCCGGGCGACACCACGTCCATTCTCTGTATCGCCGACAAAACGTCCGTTCTTCTTCCGAATCCCGTGGGACGGCTGCCCAAGGTCCTGGCCAATCATAATCGACTGCGAATCGAGGACCTGAGCCGGGATGCACCCGAGCGGGAGAGCGAAGAGACAACGGTTCCCTGGTTCGTTGAAGGAGAGATTGCGACTGCGGTACGGATTCACGTTGAGAGCTACGATTACCTGCCGGTTGCGGTCGATCGAGAGATCCTGTTCGTGAAGAACCGAATGATGCTGGTGCGGGACACGGCCGAATTCCAGGCGCCATTCCATGCGCGCGTGGGTCCGGCGTTTAACCACCAGAATATCGGGCCGCAGCGCGGGGAGTCATGGTACAATGGCTACGTTAGCTCGCTGTTCAAT
>CAZTAB010000379.1:0-2746 GCA_964611475.1 uncultured Verrucomicrobiota bacterium
TGCCGACGGGAGAATCGGTTGATCGTCGGCTTGCCTGACCCCAGAATTCATTTGCCATGCCTCCCCTCCAACCGTAGTCTGACGGCTGGATTTGGTGACAAGAAAAAGTTGTGCGCGCGGAACAGGCGCAAGGCAAGGATGTGGAGTGATTCTCCTTCAATTCCCGTGAACTCGTTTCCATCCGTGGGACGTTTCGTTTTTCGTGTGGGACGAATGGCTTCGGCGTGAAGCCTTACTTTTGAGATGCCAGTGTGATGAAGATTTTTTTGAATGGGAGAATGGTTCCGGAAAAGAGCGCGAAAATCTCGGTTTTCGACAATGGCTTGCTCTACGGCGACGGCGTCTTTGAGGGGATTCGCGCTTACAACGGGCGGGTATTTACCCTCGACGCGCATATTGACAGGCTGTACGACTCGGCCAAGGCTATCGCGCTGGAGATTCCCGCTTCAAAGACCCGGATGTGCAGGAATGTCGTCCGCGCATGCAAGGCGAACGGCATCAGCGATGGGTATGTCCGGTTGATCGTGACGCGTGGCGTGGGCGGGCTCGGTCTCAATCCCTACCTGTGCGAAAAGCCGCAGGTGATCATCATTGCCTCCGCCATCCAATTGTATCCGCCCAAGTATTACCGGAACGGGCTGAAGTTGATCACCGTGGGGACACGGCGTAACATCCCGGAGGCGATCAATCCAATGATCAAGAGCCTGAATTATCTGAACAATGTGCTGGCCAAGATCGAGGCCATAAACTCTGGCGTCATGGAGGCGAGCATGTTGAATTCGGAGGGATACGTTGCTGAGGCAACGGGGGACAATGTCTTTGCCATTCGGGGGAAGACGATCTCAACGCCGCCTTCGTGGTGCGGGGCGCTTGAGGGGATCACTCGAAACGTGGTGATGGATCTGGCCGCAAAAGCGGGTTACTCCGTGCGCGAAGAGGTGATGTCGCGCTATGATCTGTACACGGCTGACGAGGTGTTCCTCACCGGGACTGCCGCGGAAATCATTGGCGTCGTGGAGCTGGACAGCCGACAGATTGGGAACGGCACGCCCGGCACAGCGACGCGGGCTTTGTCAAAGGCGTTCTCGACGTACGCGCACGAGACGGGGACGCCGATCGCCTGATCCTGGGCGTGCTGTTGTTCGCTTGATAGGGGATTGAAGAATGTTGTGTGAGCGCTGCAATGAAAACGATGCAACGGTGCATCTGACACAGGTGATCGAGGGCCAAGTAAAGAAACTCCATCTTTGCGAGGACTGTGCGTCGGAGAGCGGCTTCGACGTGGAAGGTCCCGCATCAGTCACCGACATCCTGCTAGGGCTGGGGGGAGCGGCGCCGCAGGCGGAGGAGACGGCGAGCATCGAATTCGAGCGCTCCTGCCCGAGGTGTCATCTTCGCAAGTCGGACTTCAAGAAGACCGGGTTTTTCGGTTGCCCGGCCTGTTACAAGACGTTCGAGGAGGAACTTCATCCGTTGTTGAAGGCCATGCACCGAGGGGAGCGGCACGTCGGGAAGGTTCCCGCCCGCGAGGGCCTTCGCGTCCGCGTGTCGGCGGAACTGGCGGGCTTGAAGAGCGCGCTGGAAGCCGCGGTGACCAAGGAGCAATACGAGGAGGCGGCCGAGCTTCGGGACCAGATCAAGGACTGTGAAGCGAAGATCAGCAAGCACGACCAGGAGGCGCCCGCTTGAATGTTGATGCGATGATTCTCGCGCCGGCCTGGTGGATCGGTTCGGAGGGCGATGACGCCGGGGTCGTGGTCAGCAGCCGGATCCGGCTGGCACGGAATATCAAGGGGGCGGCCTATCCTGGATGGGCGGGGGAGGAGGAGCGCGAGCGGATCTGGAATGAACTGCTCCCTGTGCTTTCTGCCCTTGAGATGATGGAGCCCGCCCAACACGCCGAGATGGGCGAGCTGGAGAATATCGATAAGCAAATCCTGTTTGAGCGCCATCTTATTAGTCGGGAACATGCGGAAAAGGGCAAGAGCAGCGGTCTGGTTACTCGTGGGGACGAACGATTATCGATCATGGTCAACGAGGAAGACCACCTGCGAATTCAGGCAATGCGGCCGGGCCTGGCTCTCGACGAGGTATGGGGGGAGATTGACGAGGTGGACTCTGCGTTAGAGCAGGAGGTTCAGTATGCTTTTGGAGTACACCTCGGTTACCTGACTGCATGTCCGACGAATGTCGGGACCGGTTTGCGGGCCAGCGTCATGCTCCACCTGCCCGGGCTTGTCCTCATGAACGAAATGAACCCGATCATCAAGGGGATGGGGAAGATCGGGCTCGCGGTTCGGGGCTTGTGGGGTGAGGGCACAGAGGCCACGGGGAACATGTTCCAGATTTCCAACCAGGTTACGCTGGGCGAGAAGGAGACCGACATCATTGCCGAGCTTGAACAAATTGTCCTGGAAGTCGTCGAACATGAGAAAAATGCCAGGATCCGCTTGTTACAGGACCGGGAAATGTTAACCAGAGACCACGTCGGCAGGGCGTATGGAATTCTTGCAAATGCGCATATTCTTACGTCGAAAGAGGCTCTTGATCTGCTCTCGGGGCTTCGGCTGGGCATAGATTTGAACATTTTGGATTCCCTTGATGGACGAGTGGTCGATGAACTGCTACTATTAACGCAACCAGGCCATTTGCAGAAACTGGAGGGAAGGCGACTGAAACCCAAGGAGAGGGACCGCGCCAGAGCAGCGCAGGTGCGATCGCGCATGAGGGATGCAAGAAAGCCGGC
>CAZTAB010000380.1:0-4811 GCA_964611475.1 uncultured Verrucomicrobiota bacterium
TTTTTCTTGTTTTTTTTCTTTCTATTTTTCTTCTTCACCTCTCCTTGCCTGCTCCTTTGCTTTTGCCTCCTCCCCCCCTCCCCCCCCCCCCCACGGCTGGGTGGAGCGACGTGTTACTGCAAAAAGCCGCCCAGCCGCCGGATCGCGTCGACCAGCATGTTTTCTTCGGTGGCGAAGCAGATTCGGGCCCATCCTTCACCGCCTTCGCCAAATGCTCCCCCGGGCGCGACCACCACGCCGGTTTCCCGGAGCAGCGCCTGGCAAAACGGCACGCTGTCCGTGCCGGCAGGCAGGCGGAAGAAGATGTAGAACGCCCCGTCCGGCTGCGCGACGGTCACGCCTTCGACCTGTCGCAGTTCCTCCATTGCAAGATCTCGCAGCCCCCGGTAGCGGGCGAGGCTCTTTGCGACGAAAGGTTCACCCTCTCGCAGCGCGGTGACGGCCGCGACCTGGGCCATGCTCGGCGCGTGCGAGGTGACGAACTCCTGCATCTGTGCCATTTTCCGGGCGATCCTCGGGTCGGCAATCAGGTAGCCGACGCGCCACCCGGTCATGCAGTAGGTCTTGGAGAACCCGTTCAGCACGATCAGCAGGTCTTCCGGTTCGCTCAGGCTCAGGAAGGATTCGCGCCCCTCATCCGT
This sequence comes from uncultured Verrucomicrobiota bacterium, assembly GCA_964611475.1. Lineage (GTDB taxonomy): Bacteria > Verrucomicrobiota > Kiritimatiellia > SLOV01 > SLOV01 > CAUZEO01. The sequence continues at coordinate 642 of CAZTAB010000380.1, forward strand.
GTAAAGGATGCGGTCGTAGATTTCGTCGGCGATGAGGTAGAGTTGATGTGCGCGGCAAAACTCGAGCAGACGTTCCTTTTCCGAGCGTGTCATCACCCACCCCGTGGGGTTGGAGGGGGAGTTCGCGATGACGGCCCGAATATTGGGATGGGCGGCGATGATTTGTTCCAGTTCCCGGAAGTCCATCCAGAAGCGAAGGCTCTGTTCATCAAATGAAAGGGAGACCTCGTGAACATCCGCGCCAACCATTTTCGCCGCGCCGGTAAAGTTCGGCCAGGCCGGCGTAATGTTGATGACCCCGTCGCCCGGGTTCAGCAGGCCCGCCACACAGAGGAAGATGGCCTGCATGGTGCCGCAGGAGATGACGAAGTGATCCGGCGTCAGGGGCTGCCCGTGGAAATCGCCGTAGAATTGAACAAGTTCATCCCGGAGGTCCGCCCGCCCCGCGTTGGGTTCGTAGAACACAGCCCCGTCGCGCAGGGCCTTGACGCCGGCTTCGATCAGGAAGGGGGGAGTCCCCAGGTCCGGTTCCCCAAAATGCAACGTGACGAACGACATGTCGGGCCGCTCCGCCTGCAGCGCGGTGTACATGTTGTGTAATTCGCGGATCTGCGACGGGGCGATTCCCGCCAGCCGGTCCGAGAGTCGATGACGGGTTTTTTGTTCGACGTCCGAGGGCATATGAGGCACCCAAACCTTTGCGTTGCTCAAACCATCCATAATGCGCTATTTTCCCGCGTTTGCAACTCTATACTGAATCCTAGGAACGTGGAAAACGGAGGCCGCAACGTGAAACCGGTTATAGCGCGAATTGACGAGATCAAGAAGGCACTCGATGGAATCGATGCGATTCAGGTCGTCGCGGAGGGATTTGATGCGTATTCAGCGGGGAAGGTCGACGTTCCTGATCCCGGTGAACTGCTGTTCGAGGATCCGCCCGGGCAGGCGCACATCAAGTACGGCGCGATCAAGGGCGATGACTACTACGTGGTAAAGATCGCGTCGGGCTTTCCGGGCAACTCGGACCTCGGGCTGTCCCGGATTCAAGGGGTGATGCTGGTCTACAACCAGAAAACCGGGGAGCCGGAAGCGTTCCTTCTAGACAATGGGTATCTCACCACCGTCCGGACCGCTGCGGCGGGGGCCCTGTGCGCGAAACACCTGGCGCCCGGGAACCTGGAGCGGATTGGCATGTTCGGCTGCGGGATCCAGGGCCAGATTCAGCTCGAGTTCCTGGACGGGATTGTCGACTGCAGGGAGGTTCTCGCTTGGAGCCGCAAGCCGGAGACGCTGGAGTCCTACGAGGAGGCGATGAACGCAAAAGGGTTCAATGTTTCCAGCACGCAGGACGCCGCCGAAGTCGCTGCCACCTGCAACCTGATTGTCATGTGCACGCCGTCCCTCGAGCCGCTGCTTCAGGCGGAGGACATTCGGCCGGGAACACACATCACCGCGCTTGGGTCCGACATCCCGGAAAAGATCGAGCTTGACCCGCACGTTCTTGCCAAGGCCGATGTCGTGGTCGCCGACAGCCTGTTGCAAAGCCGGACGCGCGGGGAGATCTCCCAGGCCCGTCGGGCAGGCCTCATCGGGGACGAACAGATCGTCGAGATTGGCGATGTCATCGCGGGCAGGGCGGAAGGTCGCACCTCCGACGAACAGGTCACGGTTGCGGACCTCACTGGCGTGGCAGTCCAGGACATTCAGATTTCCAAGGCCGTGTTCAGCGCGTTGGCCTGATCCTCCGTGTCGGGCATTCATGCGGCCAAGGGAGTCACGCCGCCAGGCCGGCTCCCGATTCCGTTTTGCGCCGCGTGAACCTGGCCGAGGAAGCCCTCGTCATTTTATTACCGCAAGAAGGATCTATCCTTCCGCGATTTTTGGCGTGGCCGCCGGGGTGAGTCGTTCCCGTTGGATTTCGTGGTCGATCCAGCAGTCACCTGGCCCTGGCGGGAGCTTCCATCGAGCCAACTCGAGGCATGAGCCGGCGATGTCATTTGTTTGTGCCCGTGCCGGGTCCGCGTAGCTGTATGGGGTAACCAGCGTGCCGTCGTCCAGTTGGACGGTGTTGCCGTAGTGAACGGGGTTGGATTTCTGTTTCTGCACGAAATGCGCGCTGATGATGACGTTGTCGCTCGGGACCGTGAGCTGTGCTTCCTTGCTGTCGGGCAGGCGCCTGGGCCCGGCATCAGGTGATGCCGCCGTCGCTGGAGCGGTACAGAGAGGAATCCTCATGGTGCCGCTGAAATCCCTTCGGCCGGTCGTCGTGCGCGTAGATTCGCGGTCCCGCCACGGTCAGCAGGAGTTCACCGTCATCCAATTGTGCAATACTCGGCTTGTAGAACCATGGATCACCAATCGGGTATCGCTCCGCATCGATGTGACCAGTGCCGATTTGTAGGGGGGTGATGATTTTGATCGGTTCGTCTGTGATAGCCGCGGACATGAAGGCGTTCCTTTCCTTTATTTATCCGTATCGTATTTCCGTGAATCCGTCAAAACGGGGTCCGCGGCGGGCCGGTCCGGATGGAAGGGGGGGCGACAGTGGGAACAACCGGGTCTTGAGGGGGCATTACGAGGGGAACCAACGGGTCTTCGATGACGCTACGGGATCGATTTGATCCGGCCACAGGGGAAAGGCCGGTTGGGAGCAGGCAAGGGCAACCTGGGCCTGGATACAGGTCGAGCCCCGCGGTTATTCAACAGTGAAAACATACTCACTGGTCCACTCCTGTACCTCGCCAGGCGCCAGGTGAATTCCGATAAACGGCTCCGGGCATGCCGCCGCCTCCACCGACCAGAAATTGTAATTGATAATCGGCGTATCGCCCTTGAAGTGCACCGCCGCCCTCGTCTTGTCACAGCGAACAGTACCCGCGTGGTAGTCGACCGGGCCCTTGCCGGCATGGACCTGCACCCAGAGCGCCCTGTCGCCCAATTTTTCTACCGCCTCAACTTGGTTCCCCCGATAAAATGCCACCCCATTCCCTCCTATGTCCTTGGGCTCGACGGCCTCGAAGGGGAATATCACGCTGTAATCCGGCCCGTAGGGCACACCGTCTATCGAGGTGAAGTTGTGGTTGTAGTGGTTGATGTCGATGGTTTTTTCGCCGCTGTTTTCCAGGCGATGTGCGATGGCAAAACCCGGTCCATTGAGCTCGATCCGCTTCTTGTACTTGTAGGCCCATCCCCGCTCACCGGTAAAATCCTGGCGAAATTCCACCCAATCGTCGCCGTGTTCCACATCCCATTCCCCAGGGCGGATGATCTCGTATTCCCCGTGAAACCTGTACTCTGCTTCTGCCCCCTTGCGCAATAATCCCACCCCGATCTTCACAAAGGATCCGCCCGGGCCTACCTCGCCGAATCCTGGGGGATGATCCATCCCGAACTCCTCCGCCGGACCACTGACAAAGTCGTGTCCCTCGGGATCGTGCGGAAGGCGCCATGGCCTGTAAAACTCGTGCCCCTGATATTGCACCCGCGCGATAATGCCCGACCAGTCGAAGCGCGTCCCCCGATAATACCCTTTTTCTGCATCGGGCAGATATAGCAGCATCGACAACTGGTCGTTAGCCAGTTCTAGTTTGGGCGCCAGCACGACTTCTTCTCCTTTGCTTGGACGCGGGTTGAGCTGGCGCCTAGTATAACCGCGATTGGCCACGTCTCAATACCCTGTCGGGTCATTCCTTCGTTCTGACCACATCCGTAGCCGCAAGTGGGGCAATGCGGAATGAATCGCGGCGGGCAGGACGGATTTTTGACGGGCTTTCCGGGCACGGCAGAAAAGAGCGGATACATTAGGAAAGTGGAGCCAGCTACCCGACTCGAACGGGTGACCTAGTGATTACAAATCACTTGCTCTACCAACTGAGCTAAGCTGGCCTCAAGAGGTTTCAATCAAGTTGCTTGTGTGTTAAATCCCACAACGGAAAACAAGGCGAAACCCGGGATGTAACGACCTTGTGTAACCTGTTCGAAGGTTTTCCATTATGCCACAGGCCCGGGAATATGCAGGAAAAAGGCGGAAGCCGCAATCCTACAAAGGCGCCAAAATCCAGCCCCGCCCCCTTCCCATCTGAATTATCCATGGGGGCCAGGCCGGGACAGCGGTAAACTTGGGCCTGGGCACACCGGTTGCTCGTGAGCTGACACCGCGCCTCTCGTGGC
>CAZTAB010000381.1:0-8453 GCA_964611475.1 uncultured Verrucomicrobiota bacterium
TCGCGCCCACGTTCTTCGTTTCGGGCGCTGATATCCAACATCACAAATAAACCCGAATTTGACTTGTTGCTGTGAACAGGATGCAGTCCAAGGTTCACATCTAGGCCCGCCAGGTTTCCCCGTTCGATTCCACGTTTTCCAGCACCTTCAAACCAGTAGAAGAGTTCGGTCAGCATTAAGGCTTTTGGCGTTTCCGTGCTGAAAGAGACCCCAACTCCGGCGTCCCAACTTCCGTCACCGATCGCATAGTCGTCACGCGTACTGCCGGTCGGCACTCGAATCTGAGGTGTAAAACCCAGGTTGGCGGTGCTCGCACCACGGTTCCAGTATTTCTTGAGCGGAACGGCCACGATGCCGTCGCCCCATCCTTCACCGTGTTCCCGTCGGAGCGTGCCGCCTGCCTCCACCTCACGGTATTGATCGACGTATGGCAGCTTCGCCGTCACACGAAGCGCCCGATGAAAGGTGTAAACACCCTCGAGCCAGACTTGCTCAACCCTTTTCGATCGCCCCAGCAAATTCTGTGCGTGGTCCTTGCCATCGCGAAGCTTTTCCGCGTCGCGGGTGGTGTAGCGAACCTGCACACCGTATCCGTCCTGCCATCTCGGCGCCATGTCCATCACGGGTTGATGCGCAAACGCAGTCGTAGCGCTCAGGGCTATGACGGGCGCTACATAGCGCGGGTGCCATGTATTGGTTTTCTTCATGGCCTTTCCTATTCGTGAATCGTAGTAACGTTTAGGGGAATGTCCACAGGCGGTTTCTCCCAATCGAATCCGTCGGCATCAACATAGCCCGACACCTCGACGATCTGCCCGCTGGCGATCTCTTCAGGTCCGATTTCCAGCAGGCGATATGTTTGGCCGTTCTCGAGGCGCAGGATCGTGCTCTCCGCCTGCCGCGAACTGCGTCCACGCAGGAAAAACGAAACGCGAACAAGTTCGTAACCGCCTCTTTCCACGGCCTTTCTCAAGGCCGACAGATCAATTTGTTTTCCCGGGTCCAGCGCAAGCGCGACGCCTTGTTCTTCTATATCGGTCTTCAGCCCCTGATCGAACCGATCCTTGTCAAGGAAGTCGAGTTTGCACATATTGCGCTGAACGCCCTGTGCACAGAAGGAACAAACCAGCCCCTGCACGGTCACTATCGCGCGATCAGGCATGGCCAAAAGCCCAGGTTTCTTTTTGCTGCCCGGGGACAGGTAAGGTTCAGGGTTTTCCTGAAACACCTTTCGACAGGGTTTGCAGCAGAAGCGTACCTCTTTGCCCCCGAATACCAGCGTCACTGATTCACCCATTGATCCGAGCTTCTCTCCCGAAACCACACAGGTGTTGGTTGGGAACACTGATGTCACAGCAGGAACGGACTCAGTCGCTCCTGCCTGAAACCCGGTGAGGCAGATCAATAGTCCCAACTGGATCGTCTGCTTGAATGTCTGCATCCTGGTTTTCATTCTAAACTCTCCCGGGCTTGAAAATATTATTGATAGATACCACGTTGCCGCGAGGCAACACGTGCATGCAAACACTCAGCGCAGGAAGGCGCAGTCCTGGCTGGAAATAGACCCCGTTCGAGTGTCGGTCCTCGAATTTCTATGCCGCGTCGCCGACCGGATATCGGCAAACCGAACGCAGAATCTCTGAACGGATCGAGAAAGGCTGGGCACATCGCGCGACCCGGGCGTGACAGTCAGGGCCGGAGCTTCATTGTCGACCGGAAATGCCGGAACGGGAAGAATGTCACACGGGCAGTCTTCTTCCGATTGGGGTCCAGCGAGCGGTTTGCAGCAAGACATCTCCATGGCACGACAGCAGCTCTCGATTCCCGCGTCTGCTTGAGCGCAAGCAGTCGAGGCGAAGGACCTGTAATCACTAGCGACAAGCGTAAACATCATCAGGGTCAGCATGACTGTCTACAGTGGTCCTGCCCACCTCATGACAGCCTCCTGTCTATGATCTTCATCAGCTCGTCCACCTTTTCTTCAGCAGTTTTCCGGGAATGCCCCGCCAGGGCATCGGTGACGCAATGATCCACGTGGCGACGGAGCATGCGCTTGCCGACAGACCCCAACGCAGCCTGGGCCGCCTGGATCTGCGTGATAATGTCCACGCAGTATGCGCCATCCTCGACCATCCGCCCCAGGCCGCGGACCTGGCCCTCGATACGAGCCAGTCGTCCAAGATCATCCCGATGACAAACGTGCTGTGCCGCCTTTTTCATGATTCGCCTATTTAGTATACCCCTAGGGGGTATATGGCAACAATAATTCATGCCATACTGAGTTTTTCCCAATCAACCCGAATGCCGTGGCTCTAATCGGAACGAACGATGCGTGAGTGTCGTGTAGGTCGCGGGCTCGAGCCGGGCGGTTTTGCCGGGCTCGAAGTGATCAGCTCGATTCTTGGATTTTTTGCCGACAGACGCTTGCCAATGATCAGGGCGCCCCGCTGTCCCTCCGGATTCAGGGGCCGGTCAAAATCCGGCGACCCCGGATCACCCCGGCTCGACTTGGCGTGCCGAATCAGTATCAGTGTTTTGATGTATCGAAGTATTGCACACCCGGACAAAGCGTGGAAATCTGGTGATGTTCATGATTCGCACTGTTCTGTTCCTCATTGGATTTTGGCTCTTTCAGATCGCGGTACTTCCTCCGCTTCTTGTTGTGGAGGTCCTGCGTCTCGCCAGACAACGCCGCGCGGCGCAAAGGATTGCCGTTGACGTTAGCCGGTGGTGGGCGCGTTGGAGCTTGTGGATGGCGGGCGCGCGTGTCCACGTTTCGGGTGCTAGCGGCCTGTCGGACCAGCAATCCGCGCTGATCGTGAGCAACCACATGGGCGAATTCGACATTCCAATCCTGCTGGCTCATTGCGGTCGCCCCATTGCGTTCATTTCCAAGGCGGAACTGGCGCGTGTGCCGCTGGTCGGTCGCTGGATGATCCATCTCGGTTGCATTTTCCTCGATCGGTCGGACCCGCGCCAGGGCAGGGTTGTGTCGGAGCAAACGGTGGAGGCGCTTCGCAGTGGCTCAACCCTGGTCATTTTTCCCGAAGGTACGCGGAGCGACGGACCATCGGTCAACCGTTTCAAGACTGGCGCCGCGCGCATTGCTCTGGAGGCGGGGGTCCCGGTCGTGCCCGTTTCACTAAAGGACACATATAAACTCAAGCCGCGCGAGCAGCGGGAAATCACCCCTGCGCAGGTTGAGCTGATCATTCATCCGGCGATATCCGTGGAGCTTTTCGAAAAGGCGGGAGCTCGGAAACTGAACCGTAGAATTCGAGAGACGATACTCGCCCCTCTTCCGCCGGAATACGATGCGGTCAAACGGCGGGAGGACGAGGTCGCGGGGAACCCGCCCGTCGCAGAAACCACCTGAATTTTCGGTTCTGAAAAAAATGAAATTTGGACGAGAGAGCCGTAATTCCTTGCCACGCCGGACGGTCATGTGTATTGGGTCTGGGTAAGTCTGTGATCTGCTTCTCAACAGATTATATGCGCCGTAAACAACGGTCTCGCATCCAGCTCCGGCAACCGCGTGGCATGATTCTTCTCACCGGCTGCAGCCGCGAGCGCATCAACGTCGTCTTTGACGGACATCAGCGGATTCTTCAGCTCATTGTTCATACTCGAACAGGTCAGACCCGCTGACTGAATGTCGCTGCGTCAAGCTGCGCGGCCAACCGGGTGTGAACACCCGGTGGAGAAGCGGCTCTTTTTCCTCTTCGTCCATCCTCTGATTGTCAAGGGGCCACGCGGACTCGTTAGATGATTGCAAAGTTGACACGGTGCTCCCTGGCGGACATTGCAATGCCGGCGGGAGATTGTGCCATCATTTCTGCGGGTTACCGATCGGCTCGGCGGTAGCTAGCGCGGACGCGACACGGTAGACCGTTTCCTGTCCCGGTCTGAGCCAATGGAGCACGGTCAATCCTCTTTCGTCCCGGGTCTGTCGTTCGTGGCCGGCCGCAATTGCATTACCTTCCTGTTCATTCCCGTTCCAGTCCCAAGAGAACAGACGGACGTCATTGCCGGGGAAAGTCAGCCAGACTCGGACATTGTCGGTTCGGCTGTGGTTGACGACCATCACGTAACGTTGCCCGCGGGCATCGGCAAACTCACCAATCACTAGGGGTACCCGCGAAGGTTCTGCTTTACCGTTTGCTTCCGTTCGCATTCCGGCCAGCAGACCGTTGGCGCTCCACTTGTCCGCTTCAACACCTCGACCAGCTTCGGCCAATCCTTGATTGCCGGGGGCCTCCGGATAAAAGGTGACCCGGGTAGAGACCAGTCGCGTGAACAGATCCCCGTAGCGGCGATGGAACTCTTGGTGCAGGCGCTGTTGGGCGAAGTAGATCGGCGTTTTCTCTCCGAACCAGTCGACCGGCGGCTGATGGTAATTCATGTACGGTTCCCGCATGTAGTACTGGTACCAAGCGATGCCGTGGGCGCCGCAGGCCAGCGCGGTGTTGAATTGCCACCGCAGATCGTCGTAGCCGTTTACCTCGTAGTCGTAGTGTGACGTGCACAGCAGCATCGCCCAGTAGGGGATGCCGTGGCGGAGGGCGGCCTGGCGGAAGAGAAGCAGGTTGGCCAGCCACGGGATGGCGCTGTCGTTACCCGAGGCCATCTGGTCGTATCGGTCAAAGCAGAAGAAATCCGGCTGGGCCTCGCGGGCGTAGTCGGTCAGATAGTCGCCCGGTGTATTGGGAGCAAGGTTGGCCCACGGCGTGAGTTTGGGGGCGGTCTCCTTCATGAGGCGGTAGCAGGCGAAGAAGGCCGCATCGCTGGGACGCCCCGCGTGTGCCTCGTCTTGGAGGAAGAGACCTATGGTGCCCGGGTGAGCGCCGAAATCCGCGGCGGCGCTGCGCACGCGGTCGGCGTAGTCGGCGGGTATTTGTCCCGGTTCCACCCCGGGCAGCGGCCAACCCGGGATGCGTCGGTCCTCGGGGAATAGGCGCAGGCCTCGGGCGTGGGCCCAATCCAAGATCTGAAGCATCTGTTTCTTTTGCGCGGGGACGGTGATGTCCACCCCCGGCCCGATGATGAGGTTGTAGCCGGCGTCGGCCCAGGTTTGTACTTCCCGTTCAGTGAAGCGATCCCCGTCTTTGCCCAGCGAGGCGTAGGTCATGAGCACGATTGGAAAGCGACCGTGGGCCAAGGCCGCTTCCTTGTTCAAGAGGGTCGCCAAGTTACCGGGCAACTCGGCCGCGGGTACGTGGCCGGTCAATCCCGTCCCCAACCCGATGATCAGAAACACGGCTAAAGTCTTTGCATTCATGCTTCCTATGTTCTCAGTTTACTGCTTCCGTTGCAACAGTAAGCGGTGTTGGCCCCCGTTTGGGCGCCATCCTGGCCATGAAAAGTTCCGGCAACACATATTTCAACGGGTATGCCAATGGTGACTTGGGCGGTACCCAAATTGGTTTGGCGTCTGGGAAGCGATCACCAGTACCCAAGAAAGAAACGATCTCATATCCGGAGAAGACGTGTTGTGGACTGGAGAGCGGACGACTGGCTCAATTGTACTGCGTTGATGATCCGGACGGAACATTGTTTTGGGGGAACTATGCTTCACGATCGAACCCAAAAAAAGATTTGGTCTTCCGACCCTGTCGATGACCTCCTCCGGAAAACTGCCAGTGGTTGACAGGAAAAACAGGACGATGGAGATTGTGGCCGAAAGGAGCCATAACCGGACATTCGATCCGGCGGCGGATGCCTCACGGGCCGGGGATGTGGATCATCGCATGCATCCGATTCCCGGGAATGGGGTTCCTTGTTGAGTGGAGGACCCGGAATCAATGGTTTCGTCCGCCGCGAATCGGTAGTACCCTGTGTGCCATGTCCATTCCTGTGGAATTGATATCAACGGGCAGCGAGTTGTTGAGTGGCCGTACCGTTAACGGCCATGCCGCAACGCTGGGTGAGCAGGTTCGCTCGATCGGATTCCATGTGTACCGCGATACAACGGTCGGGGACGAATTCGAAAACATTGCCGACGCTGTGCGGGGCGCGCTGTCGCGGGTCGACCTGGTGTTTGTGAGCGGTGGGTTGGGGCCGACCTCCGACGACATCACTCGCGATGCCGTCGCGGATGTCTTGGGCCGTGGCATCATCGTCGATCCGGGTGCCTACGCCGCGATGGTGGAAAGGTACCGGTCGCTCGGTCGCGAACCTTCCCTGCAGTGCAAACGCCAGGCGATGGTCGTGGAGGGTGCGGATGTCCTGCTCAATCCAGCCGGCATCGCTCCAGGAGAACGCCTCGAGCACGAGGGGAAGTCGATTTTCATCCTGCCCGGTCCGCCCAGTGAGTTTGAGGCGGTGTTGACGCACCATGTCCTGCCTTGGTTGCGCAGAAACTTTCCCGATGCACCGGTGTTGGATGAACGCCTTTTTCTGGTCACGGGGCTGGGTGAGTCCGACATTGCCGTTGCCATGGAGAATTCCGGTATTCCTCTTGATGGCATCGGGGTCGGATACTGTGCCGCGCCAGGTCGGGTCGAGGTTCGGATCGGATCCGCGGACCCGGCGCTGTCACAGGCTCTTGACCGGGCCTCCGATGGAATTCGTGCCTTGTTCGGGGACCACATCTACGCGGAGGAGCGCGTGGCCCTGGAAGATATCGTTCTTCAGTGTTGTGCAGGGCGAGGCAGCATGTTGGCCACCGTCGAGGGTGCCACCCGGGGCTGGCTCTCGTCCAGGCTGTCCTCTAGTGAGGAGGCACCGGGCACGTACGCGGGGGGGCTTACGATGCTGGACCGGGAGACGCTGATCCGGGAACTTGGTGTCGAGAGGGAGTGGATCGAGCGGAACGGGGTTGCGACGGAGATGGTGGCACGGCAGATGGCAGAGGCTGTCCGGATTCGGTTCCGCTCCGAAATCGGCTACGCCGTCACGGGCATTGCGCCGGTGGAAGGCGCCCCGAGCCGCGTACATTTTTTTTGTGCATTCGACGAGGGGACACGGCAGGAAGTCCATGAGTTCTCGGCGGACGGTGCGCGTCTTCGGCTGCAGGAGTGGGCGACACAGAGCGCACTGGACCAGTTGCGGAGGGAGATCGAACCGGACCGCCGGTGATGAGCGGAAATCTGGAATCATCTGTTCGATGTTTTCTCGGGCTTGCCCTGCCGGATGCGGTGCGCGATGCACTCGCGCGGTTCACGGAGCGATTGCGGGATACCAGGGGGCGCGTCACGTGGGTCAGACGGGATAACTTCCATTTGACCATCCAGTTCTTTGGTGACGTAACGGCGCATCGGCTGAAGCGAATCTGCGCTGCCTCGGACATGGCAGCGTCGGATGTTTCCCCCTTCGAATTCATGGTGGCTGGTGCCGGATTTTTCGGCTCGCTGCGTTCGCCGCGTATTGCCTGGGCCGGCGTGCCCGGTCCGCCTCCCGGCTTGTTGCAATTGCAACTTTCAGTTGCCCAACAGCTTGCAAAACTGGGCTTCGCAGGGGAGAAGCGGGCGTATCGGCCGCATATCACGTTGGGGAGGATCCGGGATTCCCGGCAGGCGATTGCATTGACATCCGAGCTCGCATCCGCTAACAATACGACATTCGGCACCGTCCCAGTGGATCGTCTTGTCGTCTTGCGAAGCCATCCTGAGCCGAGCGGCGTTCGGTATTCGATACTTCACGAATCAGAGATGAAAGGAACTGAATTCGATGGCGGCTAAAACCAAACCGGCAGAGTCACCTGACAACGGCAAGATCGCGCTCGATACCATTCTCGCGCAGATCCAGAAGGAATACGGGGACGGCGCTATCATGCGGCTCGGAGATGACGAGGCGAGCGCCAAGATTGAGTCGATTTCCACGGGTGCTCTTACCCTAGACCTCGCCCTGGGGATCGGCGGCGTGCCTCGCGGGCGGGTGGTGGAGATTTACGGCCCGGAATCGTCCGGAAAGACCACCCTGATGCTTCACATCGTGGCCAGTGCACAGAAGAATGGCGGCGCCGCCGCCTTCATTGACACCGAGCATGCACTGGATCCTTCGTACGCGCGAAAAATCGGTGTGAATGTCGATGAGTTGCTCGTCTCCCAACCGAACTCGGGGGAAGAAGCGCTCAATATCACCGAGACCCTCGTGCGGTCCAATGCGCTGGATGTTGTGGTCTTGGACTCGGTCGCGGCCTTGGCACCCCGAGCCGAATTGGAGGGAGAAATGGGGGACTCGCACGTCGGGCTGCAGGCCCGCCTGATGTCCCAGGCGCTGCGAAAGCTGACCGGCGCCATCAGCCACTCGAAAACCTGCTGCCTGTTCACCAACCAGATCCGCGAAAAGATCGGTGTTATGTTCGGAAGTCCGGAAACGACCCCGGGTGGCCGCGCGCTGAAGTTCTATGCGTCGGTGCGAATGGATATTCGCCGGATCGCGACCATCAAGGACACCAAGGGGAATGCCACGGGGATCCGGGCCAAGGTGAAGGTGGTCAAAAACAAGATGGC
>CAZTAB010000382.1:0-14542 GCA_964611475.1 uncultured Verrucomicrobiota bacterium
CTTGGGAGTGAAGCTGGGCCACCGGGCCCCGTACGCCATGGGCATGGCGGTGGTCGGGCTTTCCGTGGCGCTGCAGTGCTGGATTTTCCTCCGCTATGTTTCGCCTGTTTCACGACTTGTCAAATCGCGGAAAAGCGTACAAGAATAGCTGCTAATCTTTACTTCGAACGGAAGCTGAAAGGGAGTATTCATGAACTTTATCAATCTGACGGTATTCTTCCTCACCCTAATGATCGTCCCGGATGACGTGAGGGAACTCACGATTGACACCGGAGCGGATCAGTTCCGGCTGGTCCGGGCAGAAGCAGGGGTGGCCTCCTGGAGTTACTATATCGGAGGCGATCAATCCACGGCCTATCCGGTTTCCTCCAACGGCCGGACGATGAATCTGCAGGATGAAAAACAGCAGACCATCAACTTTATGGACCAGTACCTGAACTTCACGACCAACACGGTGTGGGACAAGGTTGACGTGATCTCCTTCAAGGCGCTGCGTCCTCCCAGCCCGATCGAGATCAAGCGCGATGCAGGCTCGATGGAGATCATTCACGAGCACGAGAAGCATCCCTTCCAGGCGGCCGTCGCGTGGAAGACCGAGCCGAAGGAAGAGGCTGCGGCGACGGAGTAGGGACGGCGGGTTGTCACGGCCTGCCCGGAGCATCGCTGACAGGAATCGAGTCCTCGATGAGGACAAGGCCGTGACGAGGGGTGGCTACAATTTTATGAGCTTGAAATCATCCAGCGCGATGCTGCATTCACCGGGCGGTAACTCGATGAAGAGATGACAGGGAACGTCCTGACCTTTTATTTCCCCGGAAAACCGGAACGTCCATTCCTGGCTACGCCATGCCCGGGAGGCTCCGAAGCTTTCCGCATGTTCCCTGAGTTCATAATTCGCGGGCGACTCTTCGTCCGCCTCCTTCACCCGCTCCAAACCCACGATTCTCCACCGGGTGCCTCCATCTCCGCCGTGCCGGGAGAATGAGAGGCTGTAGCTTTGGCCCACGGTCAGCTGGAAGGGCTTGTCGTAGATGAGCTTGCGGGCGCCCCGGGTCCCGCCGCCGACCCAGCCGGTGTAGCCGTTCACATAACGGAAGGAGATGAAGCGCTTCCCCTGCGCGGCTTTCAGGATGCTTCCGTCGGTCCGGGTGAGCGCATGTTCAGCGGTGAGCATGTGAGCGGCGTTTGACTGGTTCTGTGCCCGCATTTCGCTGTAGATCCGGCCGTTCCACGGACCCAGCTTGTACCACACGGAAAATCCGTCGGGCACGATCCAGTGGGGCGATCGCTTCCTGTCTATTTCGACGTCGTCTCCTTTTACGATTTCCGCATGGGCGAATTCCGGGGATTCCTTGGATCCGGTGTTCAATGCGATCCGGACCCTTCCGTCGGTTCCGCCGACCAGGAGATCCACCAGGCCGTCCGCATTCCAGTCGCAGGGGTACGCGACGGAGAGCGAGTCGACTCCCGGAATGCGGATCTCCCGCTGCAACTCGATAATCGCGGGCGGGGGGGTATTGCGAAGATAGGCGGAAATCGCGGCGTGGGTGTCCTTGTTCTCCGGTGTGGCCCGGTGGAGTCGGAACAGGCCTGTGCGGGTACCCATGATCATGTCGTCGAGCCCGTCTCCGTTGTAGTCTGCCACCGCCGGCGTGAGGTGCTCGTGTCCTTCCCCGTAGGCGAGGAAGTACATCTTGTCCTCCACAAATCGCGGGTTTTTCCGGGTGCCCGCGTTAAGCAGGAGGCGGACGCTGTTCGCCGAATACGTTCCTTCCCCGAGGAGAAGATCCGGCTTTCCGTCATCGTTCCAGTCCGCTACCCATGGAGACATGTAGTTGCCGATCGCAATCTTGTCGCGGCCGATCTCCAGTTGAGGCAGGCGGTGGCCGGCCGGGGAGGAGAAGCGGGGATCCACGTAGCGGGGCTTTCCCATGTCCTGGGCGAACTTGAACTGCAGGTTGTTGCCGGTGTTTTCGAACAGCACGACATCGCCATGGAACGAACCGATGATGAAGTCGTTGTCCGCGTCTGCATCCCAGTCTGTTACGTGAAGCTTGCTGCCGAACCCGGCAAAGGTGTGGAGGAAGGTTCCGGTTGTAAACTTCGGCGCGCCCGCCGCGCCATGGTTGAGGAAAATCCAGATGAAGCCGGCGGCGTCGCAGACGACCAGGTCATTCAACCGGTCATTGTTCATGTCCACGAAGTTTGGCGCGCAGGGGAACGGCGTTGCCCGGAGTGACGTTCCGCCGCCCTCGGGCAGGACAGGAAGAGACTCGGTGCGGAACCGGAGGTCATTGTCGGCATCCACCCCGTCCCACAGGTTTTCGTACACCTCGACGTCCTCGCCGCTGGCGTCGGCGAGCAGGTTCTTGGTGGGCGCCGCCGGGGCCGATTGGGCCGCCGCGGGGAGCCGGAGCATGGCGAGGATCAGGAGGAAGGCCGGAAGGAGGAAAGCCTTCAAGCGTCGTCGGGAATGTCGACCCCGGCCATTACCAGGAAGGCATGGGTCATGAATACGCCGTGAAAGGGTTTGGCACAGGTTCATCGGTTCTAATGTACTAGTTCAGCAGCATGAACTTGTCCTGGTAGCGCACCAGCAGGTGCACAACGACGTTGATGCCGAACCGGTAGGAATCGAGCACGGTTTCGTGGTTGTAATTGCGGAATACAACATCGGTGTATTGCCCGGACCAGTGAGGGCCAAAGGTGTGGCCCCAGTTGCTTCCTCCGAGATTCACGAGCCGGGTCTCGACCCTGTTGTCATCGTTCAGCTTCGCCTCCCAGTAGTGTCCGTATCCGTTGAGAGTGTAGAGAACCGCGAGTTCATCCCCGATGTTGATGAGTTCCGCCGGTTCCGAGTAGCTGTTCATGCCAGAGGGAAGCCCGACCTGCGGAAAGAAGTTGTCGAACATTTCATGGTCGTCGGGAACTTCCTCGAAGTCCCGGTCGGGGAGGACGCGCTTCATTTCGCGCCGGAATGCGACATCGAAGCGCGACCGTCTGCCTGCCAGCGCGCTGTCGGCCCAGACACAGCCTCCAAGCATCAGGTATTCGCGGAGGTTCGTGACTTCCGTTTCGGTCAGCGTGAAATTCTTGTGCCCCGTCAGGTAGACGAAGGGCGGCTTTATCTCGAAGAGTTTTTCGGTCCCGATGTCCAGGATTTCAGGGTGCTCTTTCGCCTTGAGCCGGTCCCGGGACCATTGTCGGATCTGAAACAGGAGGTTTGGCACGTCGCCCGGGTTGCAGTTCCAGTCTCCATCCTGGTATTTCGCCTTGAAAATCGTAAAGGCCGCCTTGGTGTTCCTGCCCCGGCCCTTCACCCCCCAGCTGTTCTGGAAATTCTTTACCGCCGTGTATCGCGCCCGTTTCGCGTCGGCAATCTGGCTGCTCAGGTCGGTCTTGACCTTGAAGTCCTTGATCCGAGGCTGCTGCGCAATTCGCGGCGTCGGTGTTTTCACGAAGTCCGAGGGGCGGTCGACGGTCAGGCGGCGGACCTGTTTTTTCGGCTGCACTGTTACCCTCACTTCCTTGGTCTGGGCTTCCATCTGCTTGGTGGGCGGCGGCGGCGGTGTGGGCGGCGGCAAAACAAGCAGCTCCTGCGTGGGTTCGAAGGTCTCTGCCCGCGGGAGAAACGTCATGACCACGCTTCCGCCCCAGAGCAGGAGCAGGAGAACATGCGCGAGCAGGGCCAGCATGAAGAATCTCGATCCCAGCAGCGTGCGGATAAGTTTCCCGATTCCACGGTCGCTGTCCGCGCGGGCGGCAAGATATTTTTCGACGTTCGGAAGTTTCACAAAGACAACCTGGCCATGGGATCAAAACTGCTGGTTGGCGAAGAAGGAAAGATTTTTAACCCCGCTCGCCGCGCAGGCATTCAGAACGTCGATAATCCGCTGATGCCGGACCTGTGGCTGCGGATGCACGACGACCGGCTGCTCCTCCCCGAAGAGATCGATCACTTTTGTCAGCTTGTTGCGGAGCGCCTGCAGATTCCTGTCCCCCGTGCCACCGACCGGGAGTTGATTGCAGAGGATATCGCCCGAATCGAGAATGGATATCGTCAACTCCGCGGGCAGCGCCTTTTTCTGTTCAGACACCGCGGAGGACGGAAGGTGCAATCCAAGATACAGCTCCTGGCTGCGGATTTGCGACGCGGCCATGAAATAGAGAAGGAGCAGAAATACACAGTCGATCATCGGCCCCATGGGGATGTCGAGTCTCTGCTCTTCGTCCAGATTGACGCGCATAGATCAGCTTCCTCCGGTCTTTACGGTAGCCGCGATTTCGGTCTCCAGCGTGGAAAAGAGAACACTGGGAATGTTTGCATCCGCAACCGCGGACATGACCTCCTGGGTGAATTCGTAGGGTACGCGACGGTCGGCCCGAATCACCACCCGTCCGTCCGCGGGGTGCTCCCGGCCAAACTTCTCGAGCAGCGGAATGATCTCGCCGGGCTCCAGGTGCCGCCGTCCGCTCATTCGCAGGACCGCGCTGTATTGGTCCTCCTCCCACTCGAGGTCGATCACGGCGCGGCTGGATTCGTCCTCCTCCGCGGCCGCATTCTTCGCGACAGGCAACTCAACCTTTTTGCTGTGCCGCGCGTCGTCGATGGTGCTCACCGACATGAAAAAGATCAGCAGGAGGAAGACGCAGTCGATCATTTGCGACATGGGCATTTCCAGGTCGGCCTCTTCCGCGAAGAAGTTGATTTTCCTGGGGCTTTTCCTTCCGTTGCTCATGGGGATTTCAATCCCATTGCAGTTCCTGACCGCAACTGCCGCATGATTTGGATCCGACCTTCACCTTGCCGTTGCACGAGGGGCAGGGCACGATTTGCGCGGGCACGGCCACTGTCCTTCCCGCCGCTTTCCCATCCGCCTCGAACACCAGGTCGGCGGGAACCTCCGTGTAATCGACGTCTTCCATCAGGCCGGTGAACTCTTCCTGGACGAAGGTGAGGATCTTTTTCAGGCGGTTGGTCATGACGTAGAAAATGATCATGGCCGGAATGGCCACGGTCAGCCCGGAAAACGTCGTGACAAGGGCTTCACCAATATCTCCGGCGAGTTTTGCCGGATCGCCGATCGCCCCTTCGTGGCCCATCTTGTTAAACGCCTTGATCATGCCGGAGACGGTTCCCAGCAGCCCGAGCATTGGTGCCACCCCGGCAATCACGCCCAGATAGCTTATTTTCGTTTTATAGGTGTTGTTTACGTCCATGAGGGCTTCGGCCGCCTCGGTCTCCACCGCGTCCTGTCCGCGGGGCAGCTTGCGAAACGCCCGCTGGACCACTGTGCAGAGGATGCTCGGGGTCTGGATGCTGTGCTGCCACGCCGCCGTGAAGTCGCCGTCACCGACATGTTCCTTCATGGCCTGCATCGACTCCGGCGGAGAGACCACCGGCTGGCGAAGCTTCAGGATCAGTTCCGCCAGCAGCGCGAGCATCCACACGGAGCAGAGAAAGATCGGAATCATGATCAGGCCGCCGACCTTGATCATGTCCATGACCGTTACGTCCGGGGCGGATGACGCCACTGCCGGTTCCGCATCCGCCTTCCCGGTTTCCTGTGCGTAGGCCGTACCGGCGCCGGTGCCCGGTTGCCACTGGGTCGGCAGGAACTGCGGCAGCAGCAGCACGATGGCCATGGCCACGTAGATCAAAACCTTGCGTGTTGAATTCGTCATGCCTCTTCTCCTTGCCCTCGGTGTCTCATGGTGCGTTTGCCTGCTTCTCCAGTTGACGGTGCAGTTTTGACGCCTGTGCGTGATAGTCACTGCCCGGGAAGTCTTCCTGCAATTCGTCCAGTGCGGCCGTCGCCGACCGGTTTTCCCCCAGTTTTGCCCGAATCACCGCGCTGCGAAACAGCGCCTCCTCGTATGTCTTTTCGGCGGGAACCAGCGCAATCACCTTCAGGTAGGCGTCAAGGGCCTCTTCCCACCGGGCCAGTCCCTCCGCGGCTTTTCCGGTCCCGAGGAAGAGGTCCGCCACGACCTCCATCTGATGTGCCGGAGGCTTCAGCACGTTGTTGAATCGTTTTGACAGTTCTGTGAACGCCTTCCATGCGGATTCGTATTCTTCCTGTTCGAGGCGCACCCGGGCCCGGCCCACATATGCGCCGAGAATGAGGGGGTGATTTGGATGCAGTTTTTCGATCGTGCGAAAAACCTTCTCCGCATCCTCATACTTTTTCAGCCCGATCGCCGCGTGCCCGAGGCGAATCGCGCCGTTGACCACCCAGTCCGCATCCACGCCGTAAAATCGCGGAACGGACTTCAGGAGCTGACCGTACGCGCCGGGAATATCGCCCTGATCGAACGTTTCGATTCCCTTGAGAACCTCCGGGTCAGGCTCGACGCGGGACCGGATGATCGATTTGCGCGGAACCCCAATGCGGTTGCCGGATTCCAGCTCGATCAGCACGGTTTCGGCGTCGGCCCTCAAAACCTCGCCCCGGTATGTCGTGCGCGATGTCTTTAGCAGATCGATCGCCGTGACCCAGGTTGTGGTCGAAAGCAGCAGGCCCGCCGCCATGGCGAGGCGACTGGACGGGAATCGCTGACGCACCCGTCCGGAGCCGCGACAATAAACTGGATCGAACATGTGGAGTAAGTTACAGACATCGTCTGTATTCCGTCAAACATGGGAAGTCGCGGGGCCTGATGTAAAACCAGCGGCGTTGACGATAGAGATCCGCAGGTCCGGTCCCGTCTGTGGATCGGGCATATAGGAAGGGCGGCCCTGCCCATGCGCTGTTGCAGGGTGTCCATGCCAAGGAAGCAAGCATTTGATACGGTCACCGGTAATCCTGATCTTGATTCTCCTGGTCCTGCCGGCAATGCCATTGCCGGCCGCGACGAACGAGGAACTGGCCGAACTCGGGGAAGATGCGCTCAATGCGGGACGTTTCGAGAAAGCCGTGCAGTATTTTGAGGAACTCGTGGGGCAGGGGGAGACCTTTGAGGGAATCTTTGGCGTCCGCTTCGATCTTGCGTGGGCCTACTACATGGTGGGGCGATATGAAGAGGCGGCGCCCTTGTTCGAGGGATTGACCGGCACCCGGGCCCCGAGCGAAAGGATACGACAGCAGGCGCTTTTCATGATGGCGGAGGTGTCCTCACGGCTTGCCGAGGTATTGCCGGAGGGAAACCCGGAGCGGCAGAAGCTGCTCGACCGGGCAATCGTGTTGCATACGGATTTCCAGAACGATAACAAGCACCATCAGAACATTCCCGAGTCTCTGTACGGGCGCGCGGTCGCCTACTTTTTGAGGAATGATCTGGACTTGTCCGCCAGGGATCTCGGCGTAGTGATCAACATTCACCATCTCGCGCCGGTGGTGGAGGAAGCGAAGTTTCTGCTCGCGAGCGTGTATGCCAGGCAGGGGGTTGAGAGCTCGACGTCGGGGGATGATGCCCGCGCGAAACATTTTTTGGCCGAGGCGCGGTCGCTTTTCGATTCGGTGATCGCCTCCGGCGGGAGCCTGGCCCTCGCGGCCAGCGGGCTCTACTCGGCCGCGGAGACCTGGTTCGAAGCCGGGGGGTACCGGGAGGCGATCAAGCTCTACCAGAAAATCCCCTCACGCGAGACGATGCTGAAGTCACTGAAATCCCGCATGGCACGGGTGCGCGAGGAGCGGCACGCACAGATGGCGCAGGGGGTGGATCCCCGTGTTTCGAATCTGCGGCTGAGCCGGCTGCAGGGCGAATACCGTCGTGTCGAGGAATCCCCCGGGTGGGGTATTGCGGCCTACTTCAAGATCGCGGAAGCCTATTTGGAACTCCAGCGGTTCGAGGAGGCGCGTACCGTGGCTCGCCACCTGGTTCCGTTTACCCGGGGGGAGCAGCGCGAACAGTCCTGGTTCCTCGTGGTGAATACCTACCTTGCCCAATCGAAGGGGGACGATGCATTACGGGAATTTGCGGCGTTTCAGGGAAGCCTCGGCCGTGACGTGCCCATCGCGCAACGGGCGGGGATCGGCATCGGGCAAATTTTTCTGCTGGAAGGAAGGTTCCAGGAGGCGCTTGATCAGTTCACAAAGAACCTTGCGGAATATCCCCGGGGGGAAGGGGTGGAGGAAGCCAATCGCTGGCGCGTGACGGCCCTGTATTACCTGGACCGGTTCGAAGAAGCGCTCGCAGGAGCGGATGTGGCGCTCAAAGAGTTTCCGGAATCCAGGTTCCGGCCGAACCTGCTGTACTTCAAGGCGCTTTCACAGGCGGGCGCCGGAGAGCTGGATTTGGCCCTGGGCACGATTGATCAAGCCATCGCGGAGTATCCCGAGGGGACGGATGAATTCCAGACACCCGACGATGCCTTTTTCCAAAAGGCCTGGATACTGAAGGAGATGGGGCGCCACCAGGAATCTGCCGCGCTTTTCCGGGAGTTTGCGGATCGGTTTCCGGACAGTCCACTGCGGCCACAGGACCAGTACTATCTCGCCGTGGCGCTGGATGCGGCCGGAGATCAGGAAGGCTCGTTTGAAATCCTTCGCAGACTGGCCTCAGTTTATCCGGACCATGAGCTGGCCCCGGTGGCCCTGTATCAGGTCGCGATTTCCCACTATGAGAAAGAGGACTTTGAAAAGATGGGCGAGGCGTTGCGCGAGGTGGTACATGCATTTCCCGGATCTTCGATCGCCGCGGAGGCGCTTTTCTGGCAGGGATGGTTGCATCGCCGGAACGAGCAGTTCGACCCCGCTGTGGAGGCATATAACCGGTCGGTCGAGCTCCTGCCCCTCGGCGAACTCGCCCCGGAAGCCAGGTTGTCCATTGCGCGCGCGTGGGAGGAGAAGGCGGGCGCGATGGGGCTCCCGACCGTGCTGCCGGAGGAGAAGCGCGCGGTGTATGACGCGACGATGTTGAATGCCGTCCGGGCGTACGAGGCGGTGCTCGCGGAGTATCCGGAGTCGGCCCAGGTGCTGGACGTGCCGGGAGGCATCGCGGATGTTTACAGCCGGTTGGTTCGAGCACGCCGGCTGGCCCCGGCAGAGGTGGAAGCGGACATCAGGGAAGCGAAGGCACGGCATGCGGGAGACTCGCGGGCCCTCGCATTTCTCGACGCAGCCAGGGGAAGTTTCCTTGCGGAGTCAGGCGCAAGGGCGGATGCGCTGAGCGCATTTGGACAGGCTCTGGAAGCTGGACAGGCGATTGCCTTTCCGCCTGCCGTGCTATCTCGCTATGCCGCCGTGCTGAAGGATGAGAAAAAAATGGCGGGAGCGGAAGAGGTGTACCGCAAGATCCTCCGCGATAATGCGGACGATGAGCGGGCCTGTGCCCCCGCGCTTTTCGGCTTGGGCGACATTCGGTATCGCCTGAATGATTTTGAGGGTGCGAAGGAGTTGTTCTCGCAGGTCCTGGCGCAGTACCCGTGGTACGAGGAAGGAAAGAAGGGGAGGGTGCTGTTGGCGAAAATCCTCGAAAAAGGGGGGCAGTTTGCCGAGGCCGAGGAAATGTTTACCACCGTGTGGAAGGAGGAGCGGGGGGAGGCGCGCATCGGCGCCATGCTCGGCGTTTCCCGGTGCCAGCTTGCACAGGCCCGGCAGGCCAGGGACGCAGGCGCCTCGAATGCTTGGGCCGACAACCTTCGCGTGGCGGATGAGAACCTCACCCGCATCATTGTTCTCTACGAGGCGTTTCCGGAATACCGGGCGGAAGCGCTCTACCTCAAGGGCCTGGCTCATGAGCTGAACGGCCGTCTGGAGATGGCTCGAACAAATGCCTTCGACATTCTGGCGAGAGACCATCCCGACTCGGAGTGGGCCAGGAAGATCGGCGAATGAGCAGATGACGGGAGAACCCCGATAGAAAACGTTGCCCTGCTTGACGGGGTTGGGAAACTCGATGATCCTCTTCCCGGTATGAAAATCAATATCACTGGCGCCGGGAGCGGGCTTGGCAGGGACCTGGCGCTGATTTTTGCGGCGGCGGGTCATGATGTGATTGCTTCCGACGCGGATGGAGAAACCGCGATGGAAACGGCAGCGATTGCCGGTGGGGGGACGTCTCGAATGCGCGCGCTGACATTGGATGTGACGTCGGACAACGATGTCGCCGGCCTGTGTGCTGCGCTTGGGGACTCTCCCGTTGAAGTGCTCATCAACAATGCCGGACTGCAGCTGGTTTCTCGCCTGGAGTCGTTTCCGCCCCAGCGATGGGCGCATCTGGTCGACGTCATGCTGGCTGGCGCCGCCCGGGTTACCGCCGCGCTTCTTCCGCAGATGAAGGAGCGGAACTTTGGCAGAGTCGTGAACATCGGATCCGTTCTCTCGCTGCGCGGCGCCTCGTTCAAGACGGCCTACTCCGCGGCAAAACACGGCCTGCTTGGGTTTTCTAAATCACTGGCGCTGGAGACGGCGGATTACGACATCACCATCAATACTGTTTGTCCCTCCTTCGTTCGGACGCCGCTCATGGAAGGCCAGATCCAGGATCAGGCGCGGGAGCACGGGATCCCGGAGGAGGATGTGGTCCGGCACATCATGCTCAAGCCGATGCCCAAGGGGGTATTCATCACTCCCGAGGAGATCGCCGGCACGATTGAGTTTCTCATCAGTCCCGTCGCGCGAAACATCACCGGCGAGGCGATTGCGTTGGATGGCGGTTGGTCGTGTGAGTGACCGGAAGTTTTCCGCATCAATTCGCGTTTTACTTCATTGTACGATTTGTATGTGATCACATCCCGCCTCCAGAACCCAAAACCCAAAACCCAAAACCCAAAACCCCTGAAACCCGAAACCCCAACTCCGTCGACCACCCGGATTTTTCTCGCCCTCGCAGCCTGTCACTGGCTGGGCGACTGCTACGGCGGGATGTGGCCGATTTTCAAGTACCTGGCTGACCTGGACCTGGCCAAGGCCGGGTTCCTCGCCACGGTGACGACGCTCCTGGGCGCGGGTCTGCAGCCGCTCTTCGGGCTCTGGTCGGATCGCGGGGCGCAGCGTGCCCTGGTGCTGTGGGGTGCGGGGCTTGCCAGCGTGGGCATGATGTTGGGACCGGTGTACCTTGCCGGGGAGTTTCTGGGTGCGTTCCAGTGGTATGCACTGATGTTTTTAATCCTGCTCGTGGTTCGCTTGGGCCAGGGGATGTATCATCCGGCGGCCGCCAGCGCGGCGGGGAACCTGAATTCGGACCGCCGTTCCATGTTCGTCTCGATGTTTATTGCGGCGGGCATGTTCGGCTTCGCGTCCAGCCAGGGACTTTTCAGTTACGTGTTCAACGTGACCGGAGCCCACACGGAATGGATGCTGATTCCCGCAGCGATGATTCTTTTTGTGGGATGGTTCTGGTGCCGGCCCACTCCCGTGTCCCGCGAAGATGCGCACGGACGGCAGCGCCAGATTTCAGACCTGGCTGCGATTCGCTGGCCGCTGGCGACCCTTTTTCTCTTCGAGGTGATGATCGGCGGCTGGTTCCATGGGCTTATTTTTCTGATGCCTGAGTTGCTCGCGCAGAATGCCTACCCGGACTGGATGGTTCAGGGCACCGGGTATTTCTTCTGGGTTGCCGGGAGTGCGGTAATGATGATCCTGGCCGGGTATCTATCCGACCGTTTTCAGGGCACCGGGGTCCTCACCATGTTTACGGCGTCCGGGTTGCTCCTGTACTTCGTGATGGTCCTGTGCGGCCCCATCCGATGGTGGGTCATGCTGGGACTGATGTTCGCGGCCGGAGGTTGCATCGGGTCGGCCAACCCGATGGCAGTGGCTATGGGTCAGCGGCTGGATCCCCGCCACACAAGCCTCATTAGCGGAATTCTCATGGGCTTGGCCTGGGCCGTTGCCAGCCCGGCGGACTGGATCGTGGGGGTTCTGGCGCTACAGCCTGCGCTTGGGGTTACGGGCGCGCTTTTGATTCTTGGAATTGCCGGTGTTGTGGCGCTGATCCTGGCGTTTGTGCTGCCTTGCACGGTCAAACGCATGGTCCAAAAGGAAGGGTAGGGCCTCTGAGCGTGCCCCGGAGACCGAGGAGGAGATAGGGGGGCGGAACAGGTCCGCTACTTTCCCCTTTCGCGATCCAGTTCTGCCGCGAAGCCCTCCATCTGCAGGGCATACACAACGGTATCCGGGATGGGTCCAGTGGAAACCCGTACTGATGAGTGTCTGATGCCCGTGCCCGGCCGTTCGTGATTGGGTGTTTTCTTGAAAAACCCAAGGAACCGGCGTGATTTTAGTTTTTTTTTAGAAATTATTTAATCTCTGACGGGGATCCTCGTATGTTCGTAGTTCGGTTAAGGGTAAGTGCGAGCATCATTTCGCGGCTCGGGGGAGCGAGTCTCGGAATAGAATAGGAGACGACTCATGCCCTTGGCTGATCAACTGACTCATTCCCGGCGGCTGTTGTTCCGCTCTTTCCTCCTCGCTGGATTCGCCCTTGCAGGGGTTTTCTGGCTCACCGGGCAGATTCTTCCCGGTATCGACCTGCCTGACGCAACCGCGGCGAATGTAAGTGACGTGGCGAAGTCGTCGAAGGTTCGGGTCGAGTTTGAGAGCGAGGGCCCGGGGGAGTATTGCCCGGAATACAGCACTGACGGCGGCGATGTGTGGATCCCCATCCACAACTTCTCCCACCACTACCACGATGGATTGAACGTCTACTACATCGAGGTTCCCGATCCCGAGCCCCAGAACCTGATGATGCGGGTCGTGGAAAGCGAGGCGGAAATCCGGCCGACAATCTACCCGTTGCATCCGACCGCCTGTCCGGCGCACATTACGGTTTGCCCGGGAACGGCCACCCATTGCGTGAAGAAGCCGACGCATTGCCCGGTGGATATTTCGTTCACGCATTGTCCACGCCTGCCGACCGAGTGTTTCTCGGAACGAACCCGATGCCCGGTGAAGCCAACGCATTGCCCGATCGATGCGACGATCTGCGTGCCCAATGAGCGCCCTACCATTTGCCCGATCGATCGTACGGAATGCCCCGCGAACCCGACGGAGTGTCTGGCTGCGGACACCTTCTGTCCCAAGGACGCGACACGCTGCCCGCGTGTGTTCACGGAATGCCCGCGCGGATCGAGGCCGACACATTGCCCGGCGGTTCCCACCGAATGTCCGAAGAAACGGACGGCGTGCCCCGGGCAGGAACCGACCCGTTGCCCGAGCATTCCCACGCAATGCGCGGTCTCACCGACGATCTGTGTGCCGGAAGAGACGCGCTGCCCGGCGATTCCCACGCATTGCCCGGTCGCGACGCGCTGTCCGGCCGAGGAGACGCAGTGTCCCCGCATTCCCACGATCTGTGCGGGACGGCCGCAGGAGACCCAATGCCCAGTCGATCTGACGACCTGTCCACGGTTGCCTACCCACTGTTCTGCGGAAGAGACTCATTGTCCGGCGGAGCGCACGCGGTGCCCATCGTTCCAAACAATCTGCCCGGTTCAGGATGCGACCCAATGCCCAATCGCTCGGACGGAATGCCCAAAACGGGAGACCCGTTGTCCGGCGGTAGCCACGGAATGCCCGAAGAAAATGACACAATGCCCGTCCGGTGAGACCGAGTGCCCGGTCGATCAAACGGTGTGTCCAGGCATCGAGACGCATTGCCCAGCCCGGAAGACGATGTGCCCTCGGGTCATGACGGAATGTCCGTCGGGCCCGACGGAGTGCCCCGCAGGACTCACGCAATGCCCCCGCAAGAAGACCGAGTGCCCGAGGATCAGGACACATTGCCCGCAGGCAGAAACGACCTGTCCCTCCGAGGATACGGTGTGTCCGCGTGCGGAAACGCAGTGTCCCCGCGCGTTGACGCGTTGTCCCAAGCGGGAAACCCGCTGCCCGATGGTCCCGACGGAATGCACACAGGTTGGTGTCCTTACCGAATGTCCAGCGCACGACACTGTTTGTCCGAAGCGCCCGACGCATTGCCCGCGGAAGAAAACCCAGTGCCCGGTCGAGCCGACCCTCTGCACGGTCGATCTGGCTGTCGTGACCCAGTGCCCGATCCTTCGGACGGTTTGTCCGGTTCTGGCGACGCATTGCCCTCGAGACGAAACGGTTTGTCCCCAGGAGAAGACACAATGTCCCGCGAATCCGACCGTGTGTCCAAAAGGAATGACGCAGTGCCCGAGCGGGCCCACGGAGTGCCCGCAGGAGCCCACGGAGTGCCCACGGGAAAAAACCCAGTGCCCGGTGGCTCAGACGCAATGTCCCCGCATCATGACGCAGTGCCCGCTGTCGTTGACCGAGTGCTCTCCGATTGGAGTTCCGACGGAATGCCCGGTCAATCGCACGCACTGCCCGGCAGTGGACACCTTCTGCCCGCGGGACGTGACGAAATGCCCGCGAGTACGGACGGAATGCGCTCTGGAGCCGACCGTCTGTGTTACTTCGGACACGATGTGCCCCAAGGACTTGCCCCGGTGCCCGCAGGCGAAAACGTTTTGCCTGAATGCCCAGCCCCACTGTCCCCGGGTGCCGACCGAGTGCCCGGAGGGAGACACGTTCAGCCCGAGAACCGACACGCAGTGACCGTCTACGAGGCCCAAGACCCCGAGAGCGCCGGCCGAATCCCCACGGCACAAGACAAAATCACCGAGACGGCC
>CAZTAB010000383.1:0-7125 GCA_964611475.1 uncultured Verrucomicrobiota bacterium
CAGGTCGTAGATCTTCTCGGTGGCCATGGCGGACTCCCCCACGACGATGTCTGCCAGGTGATCGTTGATGATAGAGCAGCCGGGCCCGGAAGCGATCGTCGTGCCGCACCCGAACGTGCCGTCGTCCGTGTCGACGACGCACATCGCCCTCGGCCAGCGGGCCGGATGTCGGGCGGCCGGTTGCGGCGGCAGCCGTTTCGGTTTGCTGGACGTTGCCTTCCCGGGGCGGTCGAGCGGCTTGTTTTCAAGCGCGCGACGAAGGTCCACTGCTTGTGCGCGCTCTCCTTTAATCCTCATCGCCACCTCCCTCTTTCACCAAGGTACTGACTACAGGTTTCTACTGGACTGGAGCGCCGTGCAAAAGCCAAATTTTCCGTTGCATGTGGTTGGTGCTTCAGCAAAACCCGGGGTCAGTTCCTCAATGGAGAAGCTACTGTATTTGAATCAGCCGCGGACTCCACTTCGGCAAGGCCAAGGATGTGCGGCCGGCTGTGAATTCAATCGGAGTTTGTCCCAGGCCGTAGGTCCACAGGGTGGCTCTCTCCGGCTGCGGCATGCCCAGGGCGGCATGGTCGACTTCGATCATCACTGACGACAAGTCATGCTCGCCAAGATTCGAAACCACGAGTAGCAGCCCGGTGTTTTCGTTCCTGTAGAAGCTTACTTTCACGCTGTCCGGGTGGCTGGTTCGCACGTACGCTGCATTGTCCCAGTAGGGGAACCAGTCGGCCTCGTCGGCTCCGAAACCCTCCACGAGGCGCCACCAGGCCGCGATTTCCTCCAGTGATCCCGCCATGCCGGGCGACCAGGGCATCATGTAACCCCAGGTACTCGAGCGGTGCAGCAGCCCCAGCGACATCATCTCCTCATCCGTGATGACCCGCGCCGGGGCTATGAGGTGCACCGGGATCCCCCAGTTTTGTCCCCCGAACTCCGCCCGAAAGACATCCAGGGGGATGTAATCAAGCAGGTGTCTCCCCCGGGTGTACACCCCCCAGTGCTCACCGGTGTAGAGGCTCGTGGCGGACGAAACCGTCGGTAGCGGCACGCCGCCTGAATTGTGAACCACGATGATGCCGCCCTGATCGGGGGGAAAGAGAGCGTAAATTCGTTTCATGACGTCGCGCACGGCAAAGATCGGATAGCTGGGCTTGAGGCGTCCCTTTGCATCCAGATACCCGCAGCCGTGGTTCCGGTTTGCGCAGTCGTGGGGATGTGCGGTGCCATCCAGGTATACGCCGTCGAACCCGAATTCTTGTTTGGCCTGCTGGATTCCCTCGATCAGGAAGTCCGCCCAATGGCTGCGGTAGCATACGATGTAGGCGTTCTGCGGAGGTTCGCCACCGGATGCCTGACGTTGATACGGGAGGGAAAGGGGTTCCCGGATGCACTCGCGTCCATGGACCGGCCACTCCGGGGCAATGTCTGAAATCTCAAAGCCGAACCGCGCCAGCACCCGGATGTCGCGGCGATGAAAGTCGTTGACCAGGCTCCTGAACTGACCCGGCTTCCAGGCGCGCGGATAGTTCTGAATGTCCGCCCAGTTCTCGCCGAAAGGAGCGATGTTGGCTCCCATCTGCTGTACGTATTCCGGCCGGGTCACACCCGGGTGGGATCGCAACTGGACGGCGTGTCCAAACCGTCCCGGCACGAACTTCGCCCCGGTGGCAACCCGTCCTCCCGTCAGCCCCGGTCGGCTGGCGATCTTGCCCGCATGCGTCTGACGAAATTCATCGGGATGGAATTGCTCGTCAAAATGATCCAGCAGCAGCGTGTGCCGGTCGGGCGCAGGAGCCTGGTCCGGATCGAAAGACGAACGAGCGTTGTTTGAGATCCGCAGTGCATCGACGATGAAATCCGTCACGCCACCCACAACGATGCGATCCCCCTCGGCTGGTTCGGCGAATGCGTTGGTGGAAAGGGGGCCAGTGGCTATGCGTCGCCCATCACCCCATATGCTCAGTTCCTGCCCGCCCCAGGTCAGGGCCACGTGATGCCACGCTTCCTGTCGCAAGGTTCCGGCGTCGGCATGGAGCAGAAGACCCTTGCCCGAGGCATCCCCGGGGGAGTGAAAAACAAGTCCGTGCGTCTCCGGATCCCAGAAGAAACGAAACCCCTCGCCGCTTGCCAACACCGCCTCGAGAAGTGTGCGTTGTACAGGCGGGCTTGGAGCCGCCGGATCGAACAGTGGCTTGACCCACAATTCCAGTGTGCCTTGATCTGGTTTGAGATGATCGCCGGCGGGATAGGTCACCCGGACGTCGTGAACCAAAGGCTGACCCCACCCGTGCTGCCACCAGATGCCGTTGGCGAATTTCTGGCGGTGCCAATCCGCTGGCCACGGCTTCACGGGAGTCGCTTGCAGCCCCATGGTGAACCGTTGAGGTTCGCCGATGGTCCGAGGGAGATCCCACAGGTGAAGCCGCAGGACGACCTCTTCACCACCCGGGATGATCTCAATCGCCGACTGGGGATCCGCCGGCGCCCACCCCTCATCGCTCTCCGCAAACCAGCACAGTCCCTTGCTTTCGTTGCCCAGCCAGATCATGGGGGTGAACACCATCCCGTACGGCTCTGCAGGCGTCCGTCCGGCACGGCGCGGGTGGGGGTAGAAGTGCCGGAATGTTGCTCGCTCGGGGAGGAAGGGGATATCGATAAAAAGGTGATCTACCGGGACCGGCGAGGCTGCGGACAGCGAGAAGTCGATGCGCAGCATGCCATCGTACTCTGCCACGGCCGACCCGGCCAGGCGGAGCCCCTCCCCCTCGGCGGCCCGCTCAATTCGGGCTTCAGCCCCATTTGGCGAAGACCGTTGGGCGGAGACTTGGGGGCCCGCGGTACGCCAGGCCACCTGCTCGCCGCCCACCGAGGTGTTCACGCGAATCGGGCCGGCCAGAATTGGTTCCCCGTGGCTGGAAACCTGGGCGGGGAACGGCAGAGTCGTCCACTGGTATTCGCGGCCCCAGCAGGAAATGGAATCCTGCCCGGCCTCCAGGGGAGTCCAGGGATGAGGAACAACGGCGATCCGCCCCGCCGGGGAGCCCACCCATCGTGGCGCTGGCGGCCGGACGGCCACCTGGTCGGCGGTGGCAAGGACTTGTCCGTCCCCGCCCCGTGCCTTTGCCGTGAGGCGGTAGTCACCCGGGGGCGCGCCGCCGATGTTCAAGTTGACCCACTGGGTATCCGATGGCCTCACCGGGGCAGACTCGCGCGCCAGAATTTCATCAGACGTGGCGGATCTCAATTCCAGCTCGACGCTCTGTGGAGGGGCAGGCAGCAGGTCTTTCTTCATGCGAATACCGACATCCACCTTGTCGCCGACCGAAGGCAACCGGTCGCCGATCTCGAGAAGTGGCTCGATCCGACAAGCCAAGGGCTGCCGATACAGCAATTGGCCCGAGACGTCGCGGGCGAGGAGTTCAATCTCGTAGTCCCCGATTTCCGGGGGCGTAAGCCGCAGGGGAACCACCGCGGAGGATCCGGGACCGGGCTCCAGGTGAGACGTTGCTTTCACCCGTTGCACTTCTTCGCCATCCCGGGCCAGGATCGCGAGCACCGTGCACGCATTTGCCGTCGAGCCGAGATTGACCGCTTCGGCGTCGATCTCGATTGCCTGCCCCCGTCCTCGCCCGATTGACCGGGCCCTGAAAACCACCCCCTCCCTCTCGAACCGCAGTCCGCCGAAGTTTTCCGGTTGGTGGAAGCCGGTCGTCGTCAGGGACCATATGCTCAGTTCCCCGCGCGGCGTCTTTCGGTTGTACGCCGCATTGAATCCCCACACGGCGTCGTCTGCCGGGGGCATGTCCACCCCGACCGTTCCGAACGGGATCCGCATCTCGCAGGACCAGCCACCTTCGTACACGTGGGCGCGAAAATCCCAGACCCGGTTTGTCCAGGCCCCCGCGAGTCCTATTGCCCGTGTCCAGGGGGTCCCCAGGCAATTCCCGAGAAACTGGTAGTAGCGGGAGCGCGTTCGACCCGGATCGATAAAGATCTCCGGATCGTCGTCCTCGTAAACCATATCATCGCGGTCGGTTACCCGCCCGAGGGGCGGTAATGTGCTGGGGATGTCGAGCGCGATAAAAAGGTGTGCGTCGTCCCAGGCGATGTATGCCGTGGTGGAGGGTTCCACCACGCGGCCGGCCTGTCCGGGCTGCAAATCCCGAAACCCGGTGATGGCCGCGGCGGTCGCCCATTCCCCCGGTCCCAGGCGCCCGTCGATTTCCGGCGTATCTGTTATCCGCCCAACGGTAACCAGGGGATGCGTGTCGCCGGGAGTGGGCGCAGCGGCGACACTTGTTCGCGGGTGTTCGGCCACGAGTGCCAGAGCCATCGCAAACTTCGTCAGGTGAGGAATCTGCATCTGTGCCTCTCTTTCATGATCGGGGGGGATCCGTTCAACACCGGGTTTCATGAAACTGGTTGGCGCAGCTGCCATGCCTTTGCCGTCGCGTTTTCCCGGCGGCCCCAACAGGCAACGTGCGTCAACCCTTCACCCGGCGGCGGGGCTTCAGCGCCTCATCCCTTTCCTGCTAGTCGTCAATCGCGAACATCCTGTTCCGTCCTTCGACGCGACCGGGTGATAATATCCTGTGTTGGGCGTCATCCATACATCGTGGTCCACGTTCACCTTCTCGGTCTTGCATTCCGTGCCGAGAACATACTCGGTGCCGTCCAGAAAGCAGCGGCACTCCAGGGGAGCACGAGCGTAGTTCGTCCGGCTGCTTCTGGCTTACCGTCACCAACGGGCGGGACTCCAGGTTGATTTGCCAGATGTAGCAGGATCGGGAGAAGTCGCAAACGCGTGGCATGGTATTCAATTCCCAGGTTCCCGGGGTTTGATTTTCACTTGAAACTATCCGGCGGGCGATTGCGTAACGTGCATGATCAGGATTCCTTCCGGTGGATCTCGTCGCTTTTCCCGGGACCCGGGAACAACAAGGCTTTCGTAATCCTCTACGATTGCTTTCAGGCATTGCCCGCGGTGCCCGGCCGATGCGGATCGAAGTCATGTCCAGTCCTTTGGGGGACCAGGGGTCAGGACCGGCCCGGGAAGGTGCTGCGTATCTCCTCGCTTTTCTCCGCCAGAGAATTCTTGAGGGCAATGAACTCGCCGGTGCAGGCCAGCAGGCGCGCGCCCTGGTCGTTCCGCTTTTTCATTTCCGCCGGGTCGAAGGTGACCGCGCCCCAGGTCTTGCCGTGGGCCGCGGCCGCGGCGGCCACCCGCTCCACCACCTCGTCCAGCGTCCAGTCCACGCCGGGCTCGTGTTTCACGCGCAGGGAGAGATCGCCCCAGCCGATGAACAATACGTCGATGCCCTCGACCGCCGCGATCGAATCTGCGTTGTTCACCGCCTCGATGGTTTCGATCTGTGCCACGAGGAAGGTTTCTCGATTGGCGCGTTCCGCGAATCCTTCGTCGCCCTGCAGGAAGAAATCACTATCGAGCCCGGCGGCGTCGAGCCCTCGGTTGCCCAGCGGTGGGAACTTCGTGGAGCGGACGATGTGTTCCGCGTCCTCCTTCGTCGAGACCAGCGCGACCATCAGTCCGCTGGCCCCGTCTTCGAGGTAACGGTACAGCTTGTTTGCGTCGCGATACCCGACGCGGATAAGGCAGTCGATGTCGCTCAGGTGGCAGAACGCCATGATCCCCTGGATCTCCCGCGGATCCATCGCGCGGTGCTCCAGGTCGAGCCAGACGCAGTCGAAACCGTACTCCGCCGCGTGCCGGATGTACGGCGGGTGATAGTGGCCGAGCGCCACCAGGGATGCCATTTCGTCGGCGCGAAGCCGTTCAAGCGTCTTACTCCGTCTCATGGTCGGTGTCCTCTTCGTTTTCTCTCTTGCCGTCTCGCCAGGAAATTCCGGTGATACTCCGCATCCCGTGCAGAGGACGGGAGACTGACACGGACCGGACAGGGAGGGAAATAGGATTTTTCCCTCCGGTAGTGGAACGGGCTTTTCGGGTCTTGCCCGGGGACGTGGAGATCTTCCAGCACCGCATGGACTGACGCCGGTCGCCGTATATGGGGCAGGATGCACTTCCCCTGTCACCGCACAGAAAGCTCGCTGCAACCGGATGGGGGCGGGTGATGTGGAAGATCCCGTCGTGGAACTTCTGCGCTGTCGCAACGGCGCCCTCCCGGCGTGTCCCGGCTATGGCTCCGGCTGGGTGAAGTACTTCTCGTTATAGTGCGCCTCGTATGTGCATGGTTCGGCGTGGCCGTCGAGGAATGCGGCATTGAAAAACCCGTTATGTCGCTCTAGCGGCGTAATGGAGGTGAACGCATCCGGACGGATTGCGTTCTCCCTACGGTACCAGGAATAAACGGACTGGCCTTGGGTGTCGGTGAAAATCACGAACAGGGCGGGGGATTTGAAGACGTGATAATTGCGCCCTTTGTTTTTGTTGTCGACGCCCAGTCTGGTCGCGTGTTTAAATTTATACGGGAGAGGTGCCGGTGACCAGGCACCCGGATCGGTGGATTTGCGGTACGGAATGTGACTGGATCTCCATCCTGATTGATCCATTGAGATTCTTCGGGAATGAGCGTCCCCAAGAATTAAAAAAGAGCGAAGCTTCCGGGACTGGGGTGTGTCTTGGAAGCCTGAAGCCAATACCCCTGAGGACGGCCAATGAATCGAAACCGAATGAGAACCACGACTGCCACCTTGGCGACGACGGCCCTGGCGCTGAGCATCCTTCCGTCCCCGGCGGATCGGATCCTGTACCTGGATGCCGCGGCGCCGGGAAGCCTGCCGAACCTGTTCTGGACGGACCTGACCGCCAACCAGCATGACTTCATCATTACGGGAGATCCGGCGCCGGTCCATGTGGACAATCCCGGATCCGTCAATGACTACTATGACATGGAGCTGGACAACGGGTTCATCGGTCTTGG
Organism: uncultured Verrucomicrobiota bacterium; assembly: GCA_964611475.1. Lineage (GTDB taxonomy): Bacteria > Verrucomicrobiota > Kiritimatiellia > SLOV01 > SLOV01 > CAUZEO01. Next base: position 6,903 of record CAZTAB010000383.1, read on the forward strand.
GGATGAGTCGCTTTTTGATTTCGAGACGGACCATGCGGGCGCCGGCCTGGGAACCCCCTTCTCAGTCAACGTCTATCTCCAGGTCACGCAATTTCACGTGGAAATGGGGAAGGTGCTGGTCTCCAAAACGGACGAGCCCGCAACCGGCCATTTCCAGGGGTGGATTTTCTCGCTGAATGGGGACAAGCAGAACCGGGCCGATTTCTTCGCGCAGCCAGGGAAC
>CAZTAB010000384.1:0-15396 GCA_964611475.1 uncultured Verrucomicrobiota bacterium
ACCAGAGATGACTGCACGAAAGGGTAGGGAATCCTGTCAGAAGTCATGGGGTCGAGCAAGGGTAGAAATCATGTGGTTCGCGTCGCGGCTTCCGGTTCGCCTTGCGCCGGGGCAAGGGTTTGTCTTCGCGCCCTGCACGGAGGACCCTGCCGATCAATAAGGTTGACCTTCCGATCCTCATGCGCGAAACCGGGGTGGAAAGAGTGGATGGGCGGATGGGACCATGACCAAACGGATCGAGGATGTTGACAGGAATTTGAAGCTCAAGAAGGCGAGCAGGACCCGGGGCACCCAGTGGGTCAACGCTTCGAGCAAACGATTTGCCCAGCGGGGCCTGGCCTGGCTCGGGGAGGATCGGGCCGTCCTTCGGCGGATGCCCGGTCGCGCGGAAGGCAACGTGCCGGACGGCGTGTGGTACCTCGCGCAATGCCTGGCGGGCGGGCGGGTGTGTTTTCGCAGCGACACGAGGATGATGAAGGTCCGGGCGACACTGCTGCGTGAGGTCCCATACCCGCACATGCCGGCCACCGGGCATAGCGGCCTGGCCCTCTACGTCGGGGGGCCCCACGAGCAAAAACCGTGGAACATGGCTTTCCCGGAATTTGGGAAGCAGGAGTTTGAGCGGGATCTGTTCGCCGGTCTTTCCCGGGAATTGCGCGAGTACACGCTCTATCTCCCGCCCTACAACGGGCTGGTCTCCCTCGAGATCGGGTTGTCGGCCGACGCGAAAATACGAAAGCCTTCCCCCCATATCCCGGTGAAGCCCGCTGTTTTCTATGGCACATCCATCACCCAGGGCGGTTGCGCCAACAACGCGGGAGGAGACTACCCGTCCATCGTGAGTCGGGCGTTGAACCTGGACACGGTGAACCTCGGTTTTTCGGGGTGCGGCCAGGGGGAGCCGGAAGTCGCCCGGATGATCCGGGAAATTGACGCCAGTCTCTTCGCCCTGGACTACGTGGCCAATGTGACCCCGGATCAGTTGCGCCGCACCCTGCCGCCCTTCGTGAAGATCCTCCGGGACGCACACCCGAAGACCCCCATCGTGCTCATGGGCAAGATCGTCTACGCCACGGCTTCGTATGACAAGGCCTACCTGGAACAACACGAGCAGCGCCGCGACATCATGATCCATTTCTATTCGAGGCGGCGCAAGGCCGGGGATGAGAACATCCATTTCATCGATGGAGACGCCCTGATCCCTTACGGCGCCGACCTGTCCCACGTCGACGGCGGACATCCCACCGGCGCAGGATTCCAGCTGATGGCCGGGCGATTAACCCCGCTGATTGCAAGGATCCTGGAACTGTAGCGCCCCGCCACCCGGGTTTGCCCGCGTGGCCCCGTAATCAGGGATGCTTTGCCTGTCCCTGCAGTTCAAGGATGCGATGGGCGATGCGGGTGCGGACTTCATCGTACCGCTCGATCGGGGACGGGCTTTCCGCGCCCAGTTCGCGGGCCTGCTTGAGTATCTCCTCATCCCGTGGCGTGGTTCGGCCCAGCTTGTCCAGTTCCGCGTCGTAAAGATGCAGGTACCGATAATCATCCAGGCCCTCCCGCCATGCCTCGAATCGCTTGCTGGGGATGGAACCGCCGTCGGCCGCGCTGAAAAACATGCCGAAATTCTGATCCCGTGGCGGGTCGTTCCAATGGTTTTGCGAATAGGTCCAGATCGTGACGCCATCCAGGTGGTAGCGCCATGCGCGCCAGGGCAAAAACCGATGACGAGAGGTCGCGAACATCGGCGTGGTCCCGCAGTCATACATCCAGACCGGCTTGCCGCTGGCCCGCATGACCTCGAGGCCGGGCTTGTCCAGATCCCTGAAGATTGGAATCCAGATGTCGACGTAGGGCTCAAACTCGCGCATCCGCTCCGGGGAACCCATGTGATCCTGCGAAATGCGAAACCCCGGGTCGATGCGTTTGATTGCTTGGGCGCACTCGAGAAAATCGTCGTTGGCGCTCTCGTCGAAAATATGGAGGGCCCAGCGATCATAGTCCAGGCCCCGCGATTTCATGTAGCCCACGAGCTCTTGAACCCATGTTTCGTAGTGCGGCTGCCAACTGCGCGAACGCATGAACCATACTTCCAGGATTGCCTGTGCGCCCTCGGGGAGATGGTCCAGCATGGAGTCCATCTGTGTAAAGTCGGCATGGCCCTCGCCGTCAGGGGGCGGAACACCGGTCACATGAAAAGTGTCGGTTCCGCACCGAAGCAGGTCGGCGAGGTAGGCGGGGTTGCCCGACACTCCGCGCGAGTAGTCAAAGGCATAGACCGAGATTGGCATTTTTGTTGGCAACTCAATGTCCAGGATTTCAACCCGAAGCTCGAATTCCGACGACAATACATCGGCATCCCACACCAGCGGGTGAAGGTGGATCGGAACCGTGTAGGTCCCGGGCGATACGCCGGCCGTATCGACCATGAACCAGATTTCGCGCGTCTGGTTCAGGGGGACGTGAAACACGCCGGCCTTGCCGAGGGGAGAAACCGGCTCCGCGGTTACTCCGTGCGCGCGAGTGGGAATCATGAGTGCCTCGGCCAAGGTGATGTTCGCACGGTGGAGGGGATGATCGGCCTCCCCCTCTTCCCGCTCCACCGCTCCCATTTCGATTCGAAGATCAACATCCCCCTCCGCGAATACGTTTCGTACTAGCAGCGCCGCGGCTTCCTGTTCATTGACGGCCGCCGCGACGTCGATGCGTTTGAGTCGCTTTACCTCCGCAGGCGTGATGCCGGGCCCGGACCGGGCCAGCGGGTTCTGCGTCCACAGCACGGGCTGCTGAATCACCCGCTCGAACTCCTGGACCGGCTCGGCCGCCCGCTCCCATTCCTCCTGGGGGACCGTTTTCCCGGCACGGATTGCCTCCTCCACAAACCGGTCAAGGTCCGCCAGGGATTTCTCGGCCCGCCCCCTCGCTTTTTACAAAGCAGCCCGAAACCCATACACTTCAGACACGAGCGCATTACTTGAGAGCAAATCCAGGGAACGATGAACCATCACGGCGCTGACGCTGGGATTCACTGTGCTGTTGAAAAACTGGCGATAGTAGGTCTGTTCCGCATCGGCCAGCTCGACAACAAGTCTTTCCCCGGTATGGCTGGAAATCGGATACAGCAGCTCGACTTCCTTTCCGGTTTTGTCTTGCAGGTGGATGGCGGTTACACCGGGTTCGTCCTCCGCATGACGGACACGAAGCGAGACGCCATCGGTGGTTCCCCTCACGTTGGCGGTCAGCTTGTTCATCCCGGGAAGCTCATATCCCAGCTCGAGTTGATGGATCGCCGGCGCCGCATCCACGAAACGCAGGGAGCCGAAGCGGTGAGGCATCCGCGCCTCCGGGCCTGTTCTCGACCATTGCGTGAACGTGTTGCCGCCCACGAGCCGGTGCCGGGACAGGTTCGCGCGCCAAACCTGGCCAGGGGAGGGAGGTCCGCCAATGTCGGACCAGGGGATGGACATTTCCGCCGTCCATACATGGTCGCCCAGCTGCGCGGCGCCATGAGCGTCGCAATTCCAGGCAGGATCATAGTGATGTTCGTCGAAAACGAAGCCGCCGGTATTGATCACGAAGCGGTAATAGAGCTCCATGCCGGGCGACTGGAGAAACAGCTGTGTGCTGTCATCGTCATCCAGGCTGCCGGCGTCCCGCCCTTTTTTCCTGAACATGATCCCTCCGGGGTCCGGTTCGGCGCACTCGTAGGCGACGTACATCCTCTCGTCGTCCCAGGCAAAAAAGGTTCGGGTCACGGGCTCGGCGGGAAGAAAGTTTGCGGTATCGAAAAGGAACGGCTGGCACGCGGCATCTTTCCAAGCCTCGTCATTGAGATTCCCGTCGATTATTGGCGCGGTTGCTGTTCGGGGTACGGCCAGGTACGGACGATTCAGGTCCTCCGCCCATGCTGTGGAGAGAACGGTGGCAAGTGCTACCAGCATCGGCGGCGTCAATGGATGTGGTTTTTTCATTGTTTGGCTTCCTGTTCCATTAAATCAGGCTAGCATCCGGTCGGCTGCCTTTGACAAGCACCATATCTTGATGGACGAAGATCCTTGGCGACAATAGGATCCCGATGAATGCAATGAAGGAGACTTCCATGAACAAGAAGGTGGAAATGCCAGATGTCGGCATTGAAGAAATAGAAATCCAGGCAGGGGACAGCCCGGAGCGGGGGGCGGAGATCTATCGGGAGTACGGGGCGCTGGTGGTGCGTGGCCTGCTGGCCGACTGCGTGGAGGAGGTTCACGCGGATATCGAGGCGGCGGCCCAGGACGCCATCGCGATGGTGGACCGCGCAAAGGAGGTTTCAGGTGGCTGGAACACGCCGGACGGCACCTTGTGGTTGCCGGCGCCGAAGGGATTTGGGCGCGACAAGCAGATCATGGTGCTTGGCTGTTTCTATAAAACCAGTGCGGCCCTGTTCCGCTCGGCTTTTCACCCGCGGACGGTGGCCCTGATTCGGAAAATTCTCGGTCCCGACGTCGAATTATTCATGGATGGCCAGGTCCTGTACAAGGAACCGGTGGGTGGGCACCCCAAGCTCCTACACCAGGATGTTTCATATTTTCAGCACAAATTAGGAGGGCCCTGCGGAGTGTTGACCTACGCGGTGGACACGGACATTCGAAAGGGTGCCCTGCACGTGGTCCCGGGCTCGCACAAGTGGGGCGTGCTGAACCATGTCGACACGTTTTCCCATCTTGGTCTCGATCCCTCGGTATGGACCTTCGAGAAGTCGTTGCCGCTTGAGGGCAAGGCCGGGGACGCGATTTTTTTTCACGTCAACACCATCCATGGTTCTCCGCAGAACGAAACCGACTCGGCGCGTCCCGCCTTCATTCACCGGTACCGCCGAGCGGACGATTATGTTGTCATCAACGCCTCCAACACGGCCGATCGGGAAGTGGCCGAGAAACTGGTTGAGCAAGCCAAGAAGGAAAACCAGCACGGCTATATGGTTTGTGGACGACGAGTGGAGGAATTGTTTTAGCCGGCTTCCATTATGAAGCCGGCGGTGGGGTTTGAGGCCGTGGGTGGCACGCGCGCATGCTCCACGGTTGAGCCCCCAGCGGGGACTGTGCGAACTGGGAAACCCTACGCCGTGCTGTACGAAGCGCCGGAGGAGGAGTGGGAGAAAGCGTGGAAGATCGGGGAACCGATCCGGAAGCAGTTGATCATCCTACTCGGGCATTCTGGAGGGTCTTGGCAAGGGAGAAGAGGGGAGGGGACAGGCAGCGCCAACCCCTCCTCTTGTGATTTGGGTCGGTGCCCGTATGGCCCTTTGATTTGTTAGGGGGGGCTTGGTCCCTGCGCAGGGATTTCTGGTTGTGCGGGCAAGCATTGGTTCTCCTTGCCCACGGAGGCGTTCAGCCCCTTCCCTGGGCCGCAACATCGATTTGTTTTAAAGGATGTTTCCACCGCCATCGACATTGCTGCCCACCGAGTTCCCCCCAATGGCGGACAAACCGTAATTTCGAATGACGTTGTTCCTGTAAACTGAGTTTTTTGCGGCATTGTCAAACTGAACACCTGTCGTTGCGGGGGCATAGATGGTGTTATTGTCGATCAGGAGATATTCTGAAGCATAGACGCGTAGTCCCACTCCTGAGCCGGAGAGGTAATTATTTTTGATCAGCGATCCGTCACAAGATCCAGTTATTTCAATGGCCCGGTTGGCTGAATTTCCTTGCACTAGGTTCTCTTTAACTTCCAGCGTGGGTGCGTAGAATGCATAGATTCCAATGTGACTGAAGCCCGTCAACGAATTGCCTGACACTCTGATGCTAGCCCCGCTGCCGTGCATCGCAATGCCCCCGCGCCCCCCATCGATTATGGTGTGTTCGATACTCCTTCCAGGGTTCCGGTCATCAACGTTTATCCCATAGCTAGAGGGCCTCGTGCATTTGATGACGCAATTTCTAACTATGGTATTGGCGCAATCATCGTCGATGTGCACTCCGTACCGATCAACGTCAGAAATGCGGAGGCCGGACAGGATCGTCTGTGGGCTATTATTCACATATGTGCCACAATAACCACCAAGCAGGATGCCGTTTGACATGGTTATCCTGAATGCGTCAGTAATACTGACGCAATAATCACCCGAAGCTTCTCCGGAGTTGCTGATACGAAAACCGTTGAGATCAAGGTTGACATCTTCCGCCCCAATCGTTACCGCGACGCCACCGGTAACTGCCAAAGAGGCCGCCAGGTAATACGAACCTGGACTTGAAATATTGTATGGAGCCGAACTGATGGGGGTGCGTGGGTCATCCTTCTGAGCATCCACCCGATCCCAGATCTCCTGCAGCGACTTCATGGATTCGGAGGGGGCGTTGGCTGGAGCCAGCGTCCCCTGTGAAATGGCATGGGTTCCCATGAACATCCACAGTGCCGGTAGAAGGCCAGTCAGTATACCTGCAGGGTTCTTCATTTCTTCATCCTCCCATTGGCATTCTGGAGACTCTGGGGGGGCTTGGAAAGGGGAAAGAAGGGGGAGTGTTGCGCCCCTCTTTCGGCTCAGTGAGCGAAGCGGTAGAACCGCTTGCCCTCAGGCAGGGTGAGGGTCTGGCTTACCCCGGATTCCCCGGCCGGGGACAGGAGGCCGGTCGTAGCTGCATGCATGCGGCTTGGAACCACCAATCGAGGCCTCAGTGCTGGCCTGCTGATCGGTGTGCAGGCCGCTTGGCAGCAAAGCGTACCTCAGGTCGCCATTAGCCTCGTAAGAGATGGCGGGCTGTCCTTCGGGGCTGAAGGCCAGGGAACTGTCAGGGCCCACGCCTCTTGTGTCGACGGTTTGAATTTTTCCCAAGCCAATGGCCGCAAGGACCGGCGCATTCTCCGTTTGCGGAACTGACTGCTGCCTCGCCTCCATGTCCCCCATTTGACCCCGGGTTTCCTCCGTCGGCTTCATGGTCTCGGAGGGGGCGCTGGTTGGAGCCGGCATCTCCTGTGATATAGCATCGCCGTGGACGTCGTTGTTTTGATGCAAAGACTTTTCCCATTCCGTGCGCAGCTGCCACAGTCGTGCCGCTACAAAGCCAATCACAATCATCAGGCCAATCACAACGATCAGATGCAGTTTATTGATCGTTTTATCCTCTGCGGGCCTGTGCCCAATCCGCCATTCGCGGTCTCTGATACGACGTGTCGATCTGTCAGCCAAAATCGTCGAATACGTCTTCGACCGCGCCGCGAACAATAACGATTTGTCCGTGAAACCTTGCCATGGAGGCGGGCGGAATGACGGCGGCTGTTGGTGTAGAATGCAGGCAGGCCATGAACGGTTTTGCGTTATTGGAAACTGTCTGGGCGTCATCAAAGCGTATACCCACATTCCAGTCGCCAACGCGCGAATGAGTCACAATGAGTGGGCTATCAACCCGTGTTGGGCTGACGCCCCAGTGGTTCGTTCCATCATATATCAACGTAGCATTATCAGGAGGTTCTACCGTTGCGGTCTCAAGATAATACTTCTGGGTCCGAGGGTCATGCCATTCACGCCGCGTTTCACAAAGAAGCACAGGTGTCCCTGATATCCGCACATAGGTTCGTTGCATAGAAGTATCCACAAAATCGACGGCTGCCGACAATTGCATGCAGACCGCGGGCGTGATCAATGGCAACGGATTGTCTGTGAGATTACGAACCGTTAACTCAAGCTCGTAACCGTATTCATTTGAAGAAACCTGGCCTTCTGCCGATACTTCTGGTTGAACTCCAGCGCCAACTGGACTGTGCTTTTCAAGCAAGACAGTTTTTTCCCTTCCGGTACAGGAAACGATCCTGTCAATCTGGGTCGGTAGATCGCGGTTGTCTGAAGAGATGATTTCCGGGAACCAGAGACGAATAAAGTTCCGCTCCGTAGGGCCGTGGAAAACCAGGCGAAACATAGTATCAAAACAACAGCGATGCTGAATGTCTGCTCTCTTGCTTTTCATTTTCCCTCCCCTGTTGGGCCACAACGGTGCCTGGCACGCGGATTGACGAGCCCGGTGAATCCCGTCGCGATAATCTCCTCTCTTCGGTCAACAGTATTATTGCCGCAATCTCGCTCTACTAAAAGGCCATTTTCCCCGTTTGCCGACTTTGCCTCCGCGTGATTAACAAGTATCAGCGGACTGGTCAGGCAAGGTCTATCATCCCGCCGAGGCTGCGGCCAGAAAGGAGCGAAGGTAGGCCCTGTGTGGAGATGGGGATGGACGGGGCGGTTTTCTTCCCGCGAGCACCAGGTGAGGTTCAGCAGGGGGTTGTGGCGGAAACAATACTCGTCACACATAAAAGTAAACCCGACAATCGCATCCTTTAGTCCTTGTACCAGACCAGGACATCCACCGCCACAACCGCGACCGGATTTGATCCCATCTCGAATCCGTCGACCATACGGAAGTCAAACTCGTTGTCCCCGACCCGGTACCAGGAAGAATTCGGACTGAAAAATGTCCATCCACCTGAACCGTCCTTTTCCTTCGCCGTGAGGAGCTTTCCGTTGAGTCGTGTCTCTACCGCATCCAGCAGATTGAGAGTGCTCGGGCTCAGCCTCACCCTCACGAGATTGCGTTTCGATGCCGAAGCGATATCGTCTCCGATCTGTAGCATGACGACGACGGGCTGTCCGTCGGAGGAAAGCGTCGCTGGCAGCGCCATCGAGGAAGGCAGGACCTCGGCCATTCTGCAATGTCCGCTCGTATAGGGCGCAGTCGCGGTGAACCACTTGTCGAGGGTAATGAGCTTTACGGGATCGCCAAGTTCCTTGAACTGCGGGCTGAATTCGTCGGGGTCGTACCTATTATACGGTGTGAGGTTGAATAAGTACACGCCATCCGCTCCCGCTCGCCAGGCGTTGGCGGCGGCGGCTCGCCAGGTTCTGATGTGGTCTCTGCCGAAACCGGAATACTTGAGGCAGGGATACACCGGAACGTCGTAGTCGTGACCCAGTTTTATCATCCCTTCGGCCGGTATGTTCGGCCAGGCCTCCCCATTCCCCAGTGACATCACGTCCAGCAGGTCTTCCTTGAGCCAGCGCTTGATGTCTATTCCTGCGTACCTGCAAGTGTCGACCGACATCGGCACGCGTACCGCGACGAGGATCGGCCTGCCGCGTTTTGCTCCCTCCCGCACCGCCATCTGCCTGATCGAGCGCTGAAACCCGGTCAGGACATCGAGGTGTGCTTTCGTGGCGGGTTCCCCGTCCATGTTCGGGCGGAAAAACAGGGGGTAGCGCCAGTAGTCGATCTCGATCCCGTCCACATCGTACCGCCGGCCGACCTCCTCGGTAATGCGGTACAGGTAGTCCCGAGCATCCGGCTGCTCAAAGTCGATCGCGGACCACCAGTACCTGGGGGATGACGATGGGTATGTCTTCGTATCCTCGGGGACGCCCATCAGATACTCCGGGTGCCTGCGTTTCCATTGGGAGAGGAGACGCTCGTTGCCCGGTGCGCTGTCGTGCGTGTCGTTGATCCGGTGTGTCCAGAAAACCTCCAGTCCCGCCTCATGAGCCCGGAGAATGGTGGCCTTCAGCGAGTCGACGCCTGCCTTGCGCAGCAGCGGCATGTTGTTTCGAAAATACATCCCAGATTCGCTGGTGTCCTCGATGGCGTCCAACAGATCGTCGTACCGTTCAGCAATCTCGGTATCGTGGCTGTACACTGTGGTGACCCCTGTACAGTAGAAGATGGAGTCCACCTGGGTTCCGAAGACCTTCTCGGTCCAGTGGCCCAGGAAGTCCTCGACCGAACGGATGCGGCGTCCGTACAAGTCGCCGCCGTCGTTGTTGTAGATGATGCGCCGCTGCCGGTGCTTCGCGGCTTCTCGAAGCTGCGCCATCTCCTCGCTCTCTTCTGACGCGTATGCCTGTGCCCCGGCCTGTTCGACGGCCAGTATCGCGAGGAGACTGACCGAGACGGAAAGAACTATTGCGTACCTGCGCATTCTATACATTTCCCCCCTGGGATCGGTGCAATACGGAATGCGCATGAGTGATAAGAAATCGCTTTTCAGGCGGCGCGGACACATGCCCGCCGGTGCTCAAGAGATCACATCCAATTGTGGCGACCATGTCGGCGACCTCCGCCGGTTTGAGTCCGTAAAGGGGCTTTCGTTCCACGTGTTTTCCCTGGAGCGGATCGTAGGCACTGGGGCGAATAGGATCGAAGTAAAGCCGGCAGATTCTTTTTTCGAAGGGAAGGGACTCGATGGAAGTGGTTTTCCAATGTCTGGTTGCATAATCGGGCTGGGCCATGACGGCGCATGCCACGAATCCGAGACCTATCCAGATGGTCCCGATACCGGAGGATATTTTCCGTCGTTCCATCAAGCGGTCCTCCTTTCGTCTGGCCCAGAGTGTAACAGGCAGTGGGGGAGGGCAAGTTTGAAGTAACAAAAAAGGGGAGGGTGACTCCAGAAAACTTATGTTGCGATTGCTCTTCGTTTCCTGTGTTACTGATGCCCGTTGTGTGTATTGTTTGATAAGTGCATGATGTGTGGTGGGTGCTTATGTTTCTTTCGGGGAAGGCCCGTAACGTGATCATTGGAATTGCGTCAATTCTGGCCCTCAGGCTGCGGGGGCTGTCCGCTCATAGACCTCCTCAAGGGTATGCATGGTCTGACCTGGTGCGCCGGGAGGGGCGAGAGATCCCTGTCCCATAACATGGGTTCCCATAAACATCGACAGTGCCGCGACAAGGCCCGTTCGTATACGTGCATGGTTCTTCATCGCTTCATCCTCCACGGGCATTCTGGAGGCTCTGGAGGGCCTTGGGGAGAGGACACGGGAGGGGGGGGAGGGGGCTCCTCCTCTGATTCGGATCAATGAGCGAAGCGGTAGAAGCGCTTGCCCTCGGGCAGCGTGAGGGTCTGGCGGTTTATCCCGTGTCCGAGATGATGATGGCCTCACTCATCCCCCCGGACCAGCCGTCGCGAATAATCTCATCGGCAATCATTTCCCAGTTAAGCTCGTTCCATCCATACTGCTACGCTCCCTTTCTCCCGGAGTGTCGATACGGGAATTTTTCAAAACCACAAAACGTTTCGTCCGGATGGGTTGCGGCATCCATTTCCCTCTGCCAAGTCGAGGGCGCAACAGAAGTATCCATGCGACTACACGATGCAGAAGAGCGTCAAAGGCAGGCAATCTACAAGAAGCTTGATGAGGCAGCCCTTCCGGCGCAATGAGAACCGGTATCCGCACCTGTGCAGCATCGAGCGAACAGCGAGTTCCTGTTTTGCGTCCTTCGACCGGATGCGGCTCATGACCCAACTCCGGTGCTTTGGTGTGGGCTTGTCCATCATGTCGACAATGTAGTCATCGCTGGCGACTACAACCTGGTTGGCTCCAGAACGCCTGCCGATCTGCTGGAGAAGGCGGGCTTCCGGCAATGGATTCTGCCTCACCGATTCGCCGTCTCAGGCGGAGAGGACGGATACCCCAAGGAGAGAGGCAAACTACGATCCCCTCGCAGTACGAAAACCGACCTCGTGGCCGCCAGCAGCGGGATGTCTGAACCCTCGCGACGAGCACCCAAGGGAGTCCGTGCGGTTGTACGACGATCCCCCGCGATAGACACGATAGATGTCGGAGGTAGGCCCTCGCGGGTCAATTGGGGGCGACACCCAATAGTATTCACTGTCCCACCTATCCCAGCACATCTCGTACAAATTTCCGGACATGTCGTAGAGACCGTATCCGTTAGCACGGTCTGGACCGACGGGTGTCTGGTTTCCATCGTAGTAACCGACTGGGCTGGTCCCATTGTCAAATGGATCGCCGCTATTGTAGTAGTTCGCGTCGCCGCCACTGATCGAGTTGCCCCACGGATACATGTTCCCCGCAAGGTATCCGCGCGCCGCCTTTTCCCATTCAGCCTCGGTTGGCAGCCGGTAGCCATTGGCGGACCATTTCACAAAATCATTCCCGAGGTCGATTCCGCCCGTACAGAACGTACAAGCGGGGCTGTTCCGGTACACATTGGTCTGCGCGGCATCGGTGTAATAGACTGGCGGCAGCCCATCCTTCTCCGAGCGGGCATTGCACCATTTCACCATGTCATACCAGTTGACCGAATGCACCGGGTGCAAAGGGCCCTGGCTTGAGCCCGAAAAGGTAAAACTGTAGCCGTTGGCATCCGCGTAGCTCCTTACCTCATCCCACAGCGCCTTCGTCACCTCGAACTGGTCGAGGTAGAAGGCGCTGAGGGTATTGGTGTGTATCGGCAGATCGGTGGACCAGGGCCCGCCACCGCCGGACTGAAGCCCCATTACGAAATCCCCCGCCGGGATCAGGACCATGCCCGCAGGGACCTCGGCCAGGTCAATGCCAGTACCAGATATCTGCCGTATGGAAAAATTCATCGCATTCACAGCAGTGTCGATGCTGGCGGTATATACACATAGCGGCTCTTGACCCTGGATAGAATTGGCCACAGCGGACATTCCCGAGGCTAAATCAATTCCTCCAAGCACATCATAGTAATTGCCAACCACACCATCCCACGAAATCTCAAATCCCCTCGGAGTTATTGCCATACTTCGGATATCTGGAATCGGGCTGACCTCGACGTGGACTGCAATGTTATCAGTCAAGCCGCGACCATCATGCACCTGAATAGTGAAATTATCGCTTCCGCTAAAATCTGATTCCACGGCATAATTGACATGGAATTCACTAACGGAAGAAGCGGGAATTGAGATACTGCCATGATCAGGCAGGTCCATTACCTCCCAGTAAACCGGATCTCCATCCGCGTCAGACGCGTGCAAGGTCAATTCGAACGGAACAGGATTGCCATCTTCTGACATTGCGACATACACAGACCTTCCCTCAAGAATCTGAGGGGCATGATTATCAACCGTCACATTCCCCGCCATGGAAGCGGTTTCTGTTCCGCTTGTCCTGTCCGAGGTTACTGTGACCGTCCCTCCATAGGCCAGCGCCTCCGTCGGATTGAAGGTTACGATGACATCTTGGGCCGAACCTGGTGCTATTGATCCAGACCAATCTCCGCTAAACCCAGCCGGGTATGTGATCCCGCTGACATTGAGAGACGAATTGCCATCGTTATGCAGGATGAGTCTTCGCTGAGCCGAAGAACCCACCTCAACATCGCCGAAGGATAGATAACCTGTGAGCCGAATGATGCGAGTGGGGACGAGGCTGAAAGACACGGACACATTGTGGTCTGCATCTATGTTGGCTAATGTATAGGTTTCTCCGCCGGTCTGTACGGTCCTCCCATCAAGCAACCATCTTAGGACAACGTATCCAGCAAACGGTTCCGCGGTAAATGCCAGACTCTGTCCCTTGCTTGTGACGATGGTTCCACTCGGAGTTATGGTGCCTCCAGGTCCTGAAGCAGAAGAAACGGTAAACTCCAGTTGCGGCAAACAACTTGAGGGAGTGGAAAACCCGGCAGTCACTGCGGTAGACGTCGCGCTCCCCCCATCCTCGGCATCCTCGCCCATGCCACGCCTTGCAAAGGCTTCCCAGATCACACAAGTGTTTTCCCCGCCATTGTTCACCTCGTCTGCCAAAAGAATTGCATCCCGCCCATCAAGAAACGATGGATTGCAGGGCTGAAGCTTGAGACCGTCCATCACCAGTTGCAAGGCGACATTGTTGCCCCTGGTTCCGCTGTAAACATCCGGGTCAAACCCATACTTTTCGATAAGAAGCCAGTACAGATCCCAAAGTACTGCGCACCAAACCTCACCAATGTCATGCTCCTCGCTAAGCCTGTTTAGATCGTCATACGTCCACGGAGTAACGGCCATGTCTGTACTGTAGGGGTGCAGGCGTATGTTTGCCCCCCCATTCGCATACGCCCCAATGGGCCGCGGCGCATCCGAAACATCATTCGATTCAGTGGTCAACACCAGCGCCCACCAATCACTCCATCCTTCACCCATGCCATCGCTTTGTGCCGCATGAAGACAATCGGAGTTTGAAGGGCCTCCGGTAAGGCGAGTGGAAATCCCGTGGCCGTATTCGTGGATGATGATCTCGTTATCGAAAGCGCCATCGAGGGCGGTACTCATCGTTATTGTCGCCATAACCGGGGTCCCGCTGGTGATGGCTGCTCGGATGGCATCTCCATCACTCTGCCCAAGGAATAGCGCGGGGATCACAATCTCTGGTTCTTCACCACCCATGGTAATCAGGTGATCCCCTTCATGGTTTACGATGAGCGCGGCGACCGCTCCGGCGTTCTGGACATGGAGAACCTTCTCCACAAAGGTGCATTCGCCTCGGTCAATGAGGGCGATATTGCCGGCAAGCTCAAGCCCGTTGGTGATGGGGGCACAGGCATCCGTGGTGGAATACAGTGGTGGATCCGGAGGGTCAAGCGCCTGAACAACCAGACCGCTAACGCCACTGCCATCCAGTCGCGCACCAAATCGGGCGACTCCAAACTGATAATCCCTGGCCAGTGAGGGAGGGGAATGCACCACAAGGGTTTCCCCGCCATGCAACCAGATGTGTGCCTGCATCCGTGGACCCCATCCGTCCGGTGGCGTCAACATGCTCGCACTGTTGAATGCCGACCCATCCTGCGCATCTGCCTGCAGGGGATCGCCACCGACACCACCCCGATTATAGGTGTTCACCTGAAAATTCCCCGCAACCTCCGTGAACCCATAGTGATAGTGAATGTCGTGAAGCAGGTTGTTCATGTAAAAGAGGTTCACGACCGAGGATGAACGGGATTGGGCCGGATCGGCAGAAAAGTTGGGCGAATAATCGAAAGACAGCAATGAACCTCCATCAGGCCGAAAGTCGGCATAGTTGTCACCATTGGTATCAAGTTGTGCGAATACGTTGTTGCCACGGGTGTCAGTATACTCAAAACCGACGATGCCAATCATGTCATGCCAGCCAAAGGGAGAGGCGACGGGGTCGTGAACATCAACCTGCAACGAAACCACCCCACCCTCAGGACTGCTGTGAGGCAGCCCCACCACGCGGTACGAAGCCCGCCACGACCAGTCATTCTCGAACCGTACTTCTCCCGTGACTGCATCAATGTTGATATGCCACCAGTGAATGCCATTTTTTGTCTCAAAATGCATATTCCACACAGTATAAAGGCCCCCTGTCCCGTCTGGCTGGACCATCAACTTCAAGGGGATGGTACCGTTTGAAAGAGTTCCTCCTTCAAACAACACCGCCTGCTCGATACCGCCCAACTCATTCAGGATCCGCGGATCACCGGGATCTCTCAACCCCAGGTGGGCGGCGGCGGCCCTCAGTGCGGCCTGCGGCGAGAGAAACAACTGCCGTGCCGCCAAGGCGGGCACGGTGTACTTCCGAACTCGATTATCCAGGTTCAAAACCTCTCCCGGGGAACTGATGCCAATGCTGATATCCTCGCCAAAAACCTCTAGCCCGCCAACTTCCTG
>CAZTAB010000385.1:0-2232 GCA_964611475.1 uncultured Verrucomicrobiota bacterium
CCTAACCCACTCGATCATGACGGGTTGCGTCGCAGCCCAATTTCAGGGGTAATGCCCGGCGAACTTCCTTGGGGGCGAGTTGGGGGCGGGATGGAGTCCGGAAAAACGAGATCACCGTAAACGGCGCGAAAGCAACCTTTGCCCGTCGTGACGGCAGAGATGTTATATCTGTTTCCGGCAAGGCGTTAGTAGAGGCGACCTGCCCAGCATGGGGGGATAGGGACAGTAGGGAAACGGGGCGGGCTGGGGCAGCAACAATCCCGGAGACTGGGGCAACCGTCTACACCGGCGAACTCGACGTGTACGAACCGGGCCAATCCCAAACGGCAAACAAGAAGCAGCGCCTCAGCGCCCCGTCGCAGACCGGTCAGAGCTGCCCTTCGCTCATTCCACACCGTACAGCCGGATCATCTCCGACCACTTGCCGCAACGTTTGTGGACCAGATGGGTCGGGGAGAACGCTCCCGCTTCCTCTATCTCGCGGTCCGTGTCGAAGTCGCTTTTGCGTTGGTAGCGGTTCACCTCGTCATAGAGCTGCTCGAACAGTGCAAGCCGGACGGAGGCGTAGGCAGGATCATCGTAGAGGTTATGCATCTCATCAGGGTCCATGTCGTGGTCGTAAAGCTCCCCGCCGAGTTCGTGCGAGTAGTAGACCAGGCGGTGGCGGCGCGTCCGGATGGCGTTGACGAACCGTTGGGGAGACACAAAGTCCCATTCGCAAATGGCACGGTCTTTGCCCTCTCCCTCGCCCATGAGTTCAGGCAGGATGGATCGGCCGTCCACCGTATTCGGGGACGGCACGCGGGCGAGTTCGCAAAGCGTCGGGAACAGGTCGACCGATTCGACGATACCCTCACGGACCTCGTTCCTCGGGCCGCCGGGCCACGCCACGAGGAACGGAATCCGGTGGATGGACTCGTAAATCCCTATATTCTTCATGATCAGGCCATGGTCGCCGGCAAAATCTCCATGGTCGGCCGCGTAGACGATGATGGTGTCGTCCAGCTCGCCGTCGGACTCCAGAAAATCCAGTACCCTTCCGATCTCCATGTCGATGCAGGTGATCAGTGCGAAATGGTGCGCGAGGGCCTTCTTGATATCGTCCCGGGTAAGACCTCTCATCAGGTCGCACACGGACCGCATGATGTGTTCTGGACGCCCCTGCCAGTGATTTTCGAACCAGTCCGCCGCGGAGGCGCCCAACACGATCTCGCCGGGGTTGTATAGATCCGCGTACTCCGCGGCAGGCATCCAATGCGGGTGCGGACGTTCGAAACTCATCTGAAGCAGAAAAGGGCGGGAGCGGTCACGATCTCTGAGGAAGCCCAGGGATTCCTCCCCGGTCCAGTGCTCGACGCTGTGTTCGTAGGGCAGTTCAGCCACCGCACACCACGCGGTGTTGGCAGGATGGCCGCGAGGCAGGCCGCCGTCTTCGTACTGGTCGGCCAACCCGTGATCGATCAGGTACTTGAAGTAGTGGTGCTCTCGAGGATCCGCGCGGTCCGCGTCGCACAGATCGCAATAGCGAACGTGTTCGTAGCCCTCCCGATCCCACGCCCGGACCATGTGTGCCTTGCCGACAAGGGCTGTCTGGTAGCCCTGCCGACGGAAGCAAGCCGCAAGCGTGGCGGGATTGTGATCATCCCGCTCGAAGTTGTTGTTCCCCAGCAGCCGGTGCGTGTGACAGTATTGGCCGGTGGCAAACGATACCCGCGAAGGGCCGCAGATGGGATTGTTGCAGTAGGCTCGGGAGAAGCGGACACCCCTGGCGGCAATCCGATCCAAATGCGGGGTATGCACGTTGGGGTGCCCCGCGCAACTCATGCTTCCGGCATGATGCTGATCGGCCATCAGGAAAAGGACATTAGGACGACGGGACATCGATTCACCTCCTCATGTTCAATGGTCTTTCCCCGATCGCGAGAGACGGGCAACACGAACGCCTTGACCACACAAAACCCCTTATCAGGGCAGACAATGAAATGCAGCTACATTTTACTCCGAAACCTGTGCAACCTTCCGACTACGGTAGAGCCATTGACATGGCGCGGAAGTCTGTCCTACTGTGATTAGAATTATTCAAAATCGAGGAGACCTTTTTCCTTATCATGAAGGGTCCACAGGATGGTTGGCTGGCCCTTTTTGCGGGACTGGTTGCCTGCGCCGGCGCGGGAAGCGCCGCGGCAGAAGGGGAAATCGCAACCGATCATTTTCTCTCTGTTCCCCTCGTCC
>CAZTAB010000386.1:0-4991 GCA_964611475.1 uncultured Verrucomicrobiota bacterium
CGAAATGCCCGGAGAGACGGGTGGCGACCGAGACGCACTGGTTCTCGGTGCCACCCCGGGCCAAACGGTACAAAACATGCAGGACGCGGGGATTCCCCGGACCGTGCCTCACCGCTCTCGGGCTCTTGTGTCGCGCCCCACCGCTTCGGCTTCGAGAGATAATCGTTTCCCTCCATGTTTCATTGCAATATTTCGACGTATCCGCCGTTTTATATATGTAAACGCGGGAAAACTCCCGGGAAAAGGCTCTATCACGTGAACACGATCAGAAATTCGGACTGGACAACGGTGCGAGCGGCCCACCTGCTCAACCGTGCCGGCTTCGGCGGCTCTCCCAGGGCAATCAGGGAACTCTTTGAAATGGGCCCAGAAGGTGCCGTCTCCTCTCTTGTCAATTTTGATGACGCCAGTGTTGCCCCCCCGGCATTTGTCCATGAAGCCTCTCGCGACCTGCCTCATCGGCGTAAAATGCGCGATGCCGACGAGGAGGAACGGAGGAAGATGCAGCGCGTGCGCCGGCAGTCGAACCAGGCATGGATCAACCAACTCCGCGCCTGGTGGTTCGAGCGAATGCTCACAGGGGCCCAGCCGCTCCAGGAAAAGCTGACCCTCTTCTGGCACGGTCACTTTGCGACCAGCTTTCAAAAAGTGAGATCAGCAAATGCGATGTACCAACAGAACGCAACGCTGCGACAACATGCGGCAGGATCGTTTGCAGACCTCGTCGTCGCGGTCTCCAAAGATCCAGCCATGCTTTTTTACCTGGATGGCGCGCAATCGAGAGAAAAATCGCCGAACGAGAACTATGCACGGGAACTAATGGAACTCTTTACCCTCGGTGAAGGAAACTATACGGAAGAGGACATCGGCGAGGCGGCCCGCGCCTTTACCGGGTGGACGGTCAACCGCAAGACACAGACATTCCACAACGTCCCCCATAGGCATGACGGCGGCATCAAGAACTTCATGGGGAAATCCGGACGGTTTGACGGCGAGGAGATCATCCGTATCATCCTCGATCAACCTGCCGCCGCCGAATTCATCTCACGCAAGTTATGGAGCTTTTTTGCCTATTTCGATCCTGAGCCCCAAATCGTGAACGATTTAGCGGAAACCCTCCGAAAGAACGACTTTCAGCTTCGGCCCGTGCTCAAATCGATATTCCTGAGTCCTGCATTTTACTCCTCGCGGGCGGGCCGAACTCAGATAAAAAGTCCGACACAATGGTTGATCGGGTCGCTGAAGATGCTGGAGGCACCGCTGCCCGAGCCCGGCCTCTGCGCCTACATGACGTCCAGCCTCGGCCAGGCCCTCTTCGAGCCGCCCAACGTCAAGGGCTGGGAAGGCGGCGCAGCCTGGATAACAACCGCGAATCTACTGCATCGATACAATCTTGCCTCAGTCATCGTTGAGGGTGGCAAAAGCACTTCGGAGGTCTTTGGAGCACGCGGCCCAGGCAGCAGGGGCATGGGCCGGATGTTCATGCAGGAACCAATAATCGAGAAGGACGGCCAGCAGGATCTGGAAAAGCGCCGGAGGGAGATGCTCAAGCTCCGTACGAAAATATCGGTATCCGTGATGGATCCGGACAAGGTGCTTCCAGGCGAAATGCGCACGACACGGAAACAGGCCCGCAGGCACCTGCAGTGGCGGCTCTTTCAATCCAACCTGCGCCCCAAGGACGTGCAGGCCTTCGAAAGCTTTTTCAACGAGCTTCCCGAGCCCCAGGCCTGGACGGGCGAAGAGGTTCGGGCGGTCGTGCATGCGATGATGAGCACTCCGCAATATCAACTGACATAAGGCGGCAATCATGAGTAAAGAAAAAATTCAGACGCGACGGGATTTTCTTCAATCAGGGCTGGTCGGCGGCGCTCTGGCCTGCACGATTCCATCCTTCCTTGCCGCGACGATGAACGAACTGCGCGCCGCGGCAACCGGGACTGTCGGCACAGCCAGCGGGAAGGACGGCCCGATCCTGGTCGTCTTGCAACTTTCGGGGGGGAACGACGGACTCAACGCGCTGGTTCCGTATGAGAATGACGAATATTACAGGGCACGGCCCCGATTGGCCATTACCCGGGAAGAATGTCATGCCCTCAATGATGCCTTCGGCTGGCATCCTGGATTGAAGGGCCTACACGAACTGTACAGCGGTGGTGACCTATCGGTGATCCACGGTGTCGGCTATCCCAACCCCAACCGGTCCCACTTTCGGTCAATGGAGATCTGGCACACCGCATCGGATGCAGACCGATATGAGCAGCACGGCTGGATCGGAAGATACTTCGACAACGAGTGCGCGGGAGAGGATGCAGGCGTCGCCGTCTGCCTGGATCGCGAGTCGCCGCAGGCGTTCATGGGATCCACGCCGAAAGGAATCACCTTCAAGGACCCACAGCAGTACCGCTTTGTTGGAGCGGATGGGGACCAAATGAGCGCAGAGGCCGAATCAACGCTCTTTGCCACCATGAATCGCAATGAATCGAACTCTGGCGCCTCCATTGCGGCTCTCGGCGGAAATCGCGGGAACTCGGCCGCTGAAAACCCGCTCGACTTTCTGGAGCGCACGGCCCTGGACGCCCAGGTCAGCAGCGACAGAGTCCGGAAGATCCTGCAAAGCGGCCGGACTCCGGCCGGCTACCCAAACAACCGCCTGGCAAACGACCTCAAAACCGTTTCCAAGATGATTACGGGCGGAATGCCCACCCGGATCTACTACGTGTCACAGGGCGGCTACGACACGCATACCAATCAAAAGGGCGCACACGAGAGGTTGTTGACCGAATTCGGCAACTCCCTGAGCGCCTTCGTCAAGGACCTGCGAGCCCAGGGGAACCTGGACCGGGTACTGGTCATGGTCTTCAGCGAATTCGGGCGACGGGTGGCGGAAAACGCAAGCGGGGGAACCGACCACGGCGCAGCAGCGCCCATGTTTCTCGCAGGCGGAAACGCAAAGGCTGGACTACAAGGGCAACTCCCCAGCCTGGCACCCGGCGACCTCCTGCGAGGAGACCTCAAATTCAACGTCGATTTCCGCTCCGTGTACGCCACCATCCTCGAGCGTCACCTTCGCGTGCCGAGCGCGCAGGCCTTGAGAAAACAATTCCCCGTACTCGACATCATCCAGGCGTGAAAGGGTCGCCGTTCCGCGGAGGATCCCAAAGCAATGATGGCAGGCACGGGCTTCACCCCGCGGTGCGCGAATTCTCTTGATCCAAACTCTTCTCGAGCACACGGAGGTTTTTGTCCAAACTCCAATCCGCCCGGGCGGAACCATCGTCGTCACTGTGTTGCACCCCGAGAAGAATTGTTTTAACGGTACGGAGAAGGATCTGGCAATCGAGGACAAAGCTCATGTGCTTGATGTAGTACAGGTCGAACTGCAGTTTTCTCCGGGTTGCCTTCACGCTTGCCGCGTAGGGAGACTTCACCTGGGCCCAACCGGTGATTCCGGGCGGAACAAGAAGGCGCTCCCGGTAGAACGGGATCTCCTCCGCGAGTTTTTCCACGAATTCTGGGCGTTCTGGCCGCGGCCCAACCAGACTCATTTCACCCCTTAAGACATTGAGCAGCTGGGGGAGCTCATCGATTCGCCACTTTCGAAGCCAACGCCCGACTGCGGTTGTTCGGGAATCGTCGAGCTCCGCCCTAACGGCGCCGCAGCCCGACTCGACATCGTGCCGCATGGTCCGGAACTTCAACAACGTATACGGGCGCCCCCCCTGCTGCAGCCGAACCTGGCGGTATAGAACCGGGCCGCGCGACGTCATCCGGATCAGGATCACCACAAGAACCGTGACGGCAAGCGTGGCCACAAGCCCGATCAGTGAGAACGTAAC
The DNA here is from genome assembly GCA_964611475.1 of uncultured Verrucomicrobiota bacterium. Lineage (GTDB taxonomy): Bacteria > Verrucomicrobiota > Kiritimatiellia > SLOV01 > SLOV01 > CAUZEO01. The sequence continues at coordinate 3,840 of CAZTAB010000386.1, forward strand.
GTCCATGATCCGCTTGACCTTTCGGATGTGAATCACTGAACTATTCATGGCCGCGTTCATCAGCCACTCGTCATCAATCCGGTCAATCGGGATCTCCTCCGCGATCTCCTCGTGGAGGGAAACAACATCCAGAACCTCTACACCGACATACCGAAGCGGCCGCAATTCGCCTAGAAGCCCACCCGCTTCCGACGGCAGAACCGTCACGATGATGGACTCGATGTCCAAAGCGACGGCGTATTCGCGAAGACGCGCGGCCGATCCGAGCACGGGCACACCGCAAATGAACGTGTTCGGCTCCACGGGCCCGCACGAGACGACGCCCAGAGCCCTCATGCCCGATTCGTCCTCGCCCCGAATCAACTCAAGAACCCGGACGACCTCATCCCCGTCCCCAACGATCAGGGCTCTCCTTGACAGCAAACCGTATCCGGCGGCAACGCGGCAAAGCTGCCGCAGCCCGCCAGTACCCACCATGATCAAAAGCCCGGCGATCGCAAAAATTCCGCGCCCCACGCCAATTTCCAGTCGCGCGTAGTAGAGGACCGACGTGAGCATCAGCCCCACCCCTACCGTAACCACCGGAAGAATCCACGAACGTGATTTTCTTGTCAGGGTCTCACGCTCGTACATCCCGCCCGCGTAGAACACCAGGACAAAGATGAAGGCAATACTCAGGAAGTCGCCCATGTGCGCGGCGACGTACTCTCCCCAGCGCGGCTCACCTGCCTGGAAGCGCAAGACCGTCGCGGCGCAAAGAGCTGAGAGCACACAGGCGACGTCGCAAGCGACCAGCAGGGCGCCCCGGGCGGTTAATATTCTGCCTCGGCGAAAAAACACGCTACAACTTGGAATGCGGAGACCGGTGTTGTAAACCCATATCGGTAGAACACGGGCCATGCCGCGGTGTTCATTATTGCCATGGATATTTTCTCGTTTCTGAGTTCAATGGTGTTCTGGCCCTCAGCGGCGATCTTTGTCTATGTCTTCCTTCTTTTCCCATTGCTGATGGCCATCCTTGCCGGGCGACGGCAACAACCCACCACCCCGGGAGGCGATCCACGGGCAGTCACGGTCATCGTCCCGTTCTTCGACGAGAAAAAAAGGCTTGGGAAAAAACTGGACAACTGCCTTGGTATCGAATATCCGGCC
>CAZTAB010000387.1:0-5643 GCA_964611475.1 uncultured Verrucomicrobiota bacterium
GCGGTATACTTCCGACTCAGCGGACATGCATTTCCGGCAAATACCCGATAAACGCGACCTGTTGCTCTGCGCGATCAGCAGGCGACCCGGTTGAGTATGCAAGAACCCGGACGGCAGCATCATTCGATGGTTCTCCCAGCAGTGATCCCGTCAGGCGGATCGCCGCAAGATCGACGAGTCGTTGCCGCTCGATTGAGCTCCCATAGCGGCGACGGTGCTTCCAAGACTCGGGAATGACGGTGGCGGCGACGTGCTGAAGAGCCTGACTGTGATTCCAGCGCTGCAGAAACGAGTTCGTATCTGCGTACTCTGCGGGTTCCTCTGGATAGCCATCAGGAGTCGGGCGGCCGAAAAGAACCATGCCACTGTTGCCGAGAAGCTGGTTGAGCGTATCGATACCTGATCCAGGGGCCACACGGGCAAGATGGACTCCAAAATCCAGAGGCGTGGCAAACTTGGCAGGAAGTGAAGGGCTCCAGAACTCCTCCCGGCCAGCCATGGCCGTCAATACGGAAACCATATCACCACCCGTCTCCATGAACACACGTGCCAGGTGGTCACGCATCTCTTCGGGAGCAGGGATCTGCACGTAATGGGTGATCAGTTTTTCGCAAATGTATGATGCCGTGCTTGGATGGGCGCTGAGAACTTCAAGCGCCTGCCGGATTCGGTCGAACTGGTGAGCGGGATCGGCGGCGGAAAATCGTTTTCCCAGTATGCAAAGTTCACGCCCCTCATTCAATGCGGGGTCGAAGCGGAACGTTCGCACCAGTGTATGCCCCGGGCGAAGAGGGTCCGCCTCATCAGCAACAGTCCACCCGGTCAGCAGCCCGGCCAGCTGGGTCACATCCCTCTGACTGTATCCACCGCCCACACCCAGCGTGTGCAACTCCATGATTTCCCGCGCGTAGTTCTCGTTGAGCTGCCCTCGAAAGCTGCGATGCTGGTCCAGGTAATAGAGCATCGCGGGGCTCGTTGCAGAAGCAACTAGCAAATCTGGGAATGGTGAGGCCCCCAGAGAGCAGAACCGAAGATGCTCATCCCATTTCGAGCCCGAACCCACCTTCTGCATCCAGGTCGAGAAATGGTTTTCCACCCACATCACGAGCCGCATGAGCACCGGGTTGTCGGTCCGTATCAGCTGCTCGGCCACCCGTTTCTGTATATGGGAGTTATTTCCCCGGTCGGGGTATGACGCCCGAAGATATGTCAGCAGGGTTCGCTCATCCGGCGATCTGAAAGAGTCGCGGAGCCTCTTCGTTAGCCATTCTTTTTCTCCGAGGGTTAGGATAGCCGCCAGTTCCCGGGGTTCCGGCCCATACCCGAACCGGCGCAACAGGCGAACCGCTCGATCATACACCCCAAGGGAAGCTCCTGGCGTTCCGCGTACCGCAATCGTCCGCATTCCAGATGTTCCCTCGTTTCCATCGACATCCCGAGCGGCAATGCGGACCTGGTGGTCCCCGGATCCAAGAGATCGGGCAAGAACAGGAAAAACTATAAGGCCGAGCTGGTTTTCAGGAAGGCTCTCAAAAAATTGTGGTTCCTCGTCCAGAATAAGGTCTACGGACTGAACCATTGTGTCATCCTGGACCCAGGCAACCACAACGTCCGCACGGGACACTTCGTGTCCTTCCGGTGGATACAGGATTTGCACCTGCGGCGGGGCGTTGTCAGGACCTCGGGACTCACCAAGGGACTCCGAAGGTGGGCTGCTGTTTTCAAGCCACACGCTCTGCCTGGGAGTAAAGGCGGATTCCCCCGTGTCGGCCGCAGCCTGCAGTTGGATTCTATTCACGCCAGGCCGAAGCAAGCTTTTCCCAACCATGAAAACAGGATCGGAAGAACGTACGTGGGCGACATTCTCCCCGTTCAGGAACAGAAAAACACGGGGTGGCATTGGCTCTGCTTCCCGATTCCACCAGACACGCGCATCTACCCTGAAGTCTCCGGCGACCTTGCGGCCGTGCATGACGCTTCGAAACGCGATGCGAAGGGGTCCCGGCCCATACCCCAGCGCTTCAGGAGCTTCACCTCCGATCATGGGAGCCTCCTTGCCCATCATCGTGGAACGGACGGGGGGCGGCATGTCGCGAAGTGGAACGAGGCTTCGAACATGAGCGATTTCGATGGTGTCGATAAATAGATTCCGATCCGAAAGCTTCTTGACCTCAAAGTCATTGAGATAGCGAAACGACAACCGGTTCGGCCCTTTCACGAGCCGCAGGGGACGTCCGACCGGAATGCGGTGCCACAGGTCAGAAAACAGGCGGGCTACAGCAGCTGGCTCCTCTTCCTCGTTTACCACGATCCCGATAGTGGGAAAGGTCGAGGCACCAGGATCGCCCCGTACACGTGCAATAACCTGGTACATCCCGCCAGACTTGAGTGAGAAGGGAACAGTCAGCGTCTGAGATTCGCCGCGGATGGCCACACACTTGTTGCGGGATGCCCCCGGATGAACGACCACCGAAGCGGGCCCGGTATACTGAGAAGGCGACGTCTCTGCGCCAAATTTCTCGGCCTCGATCCGGATCTCCGGGTCGTGGACCTGTCCAACTTCCACCTGCAATGGGGGACTTTGGGTGGGGTTGCCATACGAATCGAGTGAACGGGCCACCAGCGTGACCTGGCCATAGGGCAGCAGAGTTTCCGTCATTTCGAAGACTGAACGAACAAAGGGACCCTCCTCGGGCGGGCTTTCGGACTTCTGGGTGAATTCCCGGAGGCCAAGCGCCTCCAACACGATGGTGTCCGGTTTTTCACGCGCCACGAGAGGATCCCGGAAAACTTCAGCGGCCGCGGTAACCGTGCCCCAAAGAAATGCCCCGTTCGGTGGGCTGAGGATGATCGGCACCTCGCTGGCTGCAGGTTCGATTCGCCTCAGATCGTACACGCTGACATTCAGCCTTGTTGTTCCAGCCCGAATCGAGATGGAGCCCTCGCAAACTCCACGTACCCGAAGGAATCCGAGCGTGTACCCGGCAAGGACTTCCGGCGGCTGCAGAACCTCCAACACGCCTCCTAGGCCGCCCGAGACCGGGAGCAACAGGTCATGCTCCGGCGACGGTTCGATCCTGAACGCAATCATGCGGGTATCGCCCACCGGGACCCGGACGCGGCCGGCAGGAAAAGAGATCCGGTAGGTCTCAGTTTCTTGGGCCGAGGCGAAAAAAGCGAGCGACGCAAGGACCAGCGAGAGAAAACACAAACTAGACCGATGACAAGTCATCCATCAGAACCCGAAGTGACCATGAACCAATCGGCAGAATGACCGTCACTTAATCAAACGTGCCATCCAGATACCCGTCAGCAAGTTCCCCGACAACGACATCCCAATGCCCACCCTTTTCGGCCGCCCGGACCATTTCGAGCACAGACCGGGAGAAAAAGGGATTCTGCCGCTGCATTGCTTCGCTCAGGAGGTCCCCCTGCTCCAGGGCTGCGCGCAGCGCGAGGATTACGCATACAAACTCCGGGGATGTCTCCTCTTCCGAGATAACCTCCAGGGCGCGGAGCGCCGGGACCCCGGCACGCATCATCCGCAGATACTTCTTCCAGAATCTGCCGAGCTGGAGTTGCCGGTCCGATATGTCCATTAGGGGTCCGCGTCCTTGAAGTCCGAAGATCGCAACCGGCAGGCCTCGATCGCCGCTGGAATGTCATTGGGCGGCAAACCTCGCCAGAAAATCAACCAATCCTGAAGCGAGTGACGTCCATCAGCTTTCTTACGATACCACTGGTTGATTGGGTTATCAATGCGGGAGCGCCAGAAGATTTTCTCGTGCCGGGAAACTATCTCGTCCCACAACTCCTGCGCCAGCCCGTCTCCCCGTGCCTCCACTCCCACTGCGAATTTGGAGAGGAAAGCGCCGACGGGATGCGGCTCGAGGAGGGCCGCGGCCCGATAATCGGACTCGATGTGAAAGTCTTGTGCCGCATCCAGAAATCCAGTTTCAGAAAGCTCCTTATCGAAGCTGTTCTCCAGCAGTTCCACCAGCCGCTTTGCCTCGATATCCGCAAGTGCTCCGGCGTGAAAGAATGAGCTTCCCCTTCGGATGACGGTCCCCGCGCCTTTCACCGTAAATAACTCCTCGAGAAGATGCAGGGGCGAGGTGACGGAAAGATGTATGTCCCCGCCCTCTTCTAGCATCCCACGGCAAAGCTCCAGGACCTCGGACTCGTCTGGGTGCGCAGGTTCTGCGTTTTTCCTTCGCGTGTAATAATGATAAATTGGCTCGCCCTTCCCGTTGCGCAGCCAACCTGCGGAGCGAACCAGATGCGCCCGTCTGGCAATTCGAGGGAGCAAGGATTTCAACACGCGCGACAGACCCTCCTCAGTGACGAGCACTGGCACCCGCCCTGCCAGCGCCTGCGCCTCAATCCAGGCGTGCACAGCCTCATGGTCCTCAAGGCCGAAGCTGCCGAGCACGACGCAGACATCATCGAAGGGTCGGATAAGGCTCGACATCTCTTCCGCATCGGGCCCGGACAGGACCACGACGGGCAACAGATCCACCTGCAGGAGAAACTGCAGATCGAAGACAAGAACATCAGCGCCCTGCCGGAGGCTGTCGATGTCCGGCGCAACGATGGCAAACGCCGGACGATCTCCTGCCTGAAATTTTTGCAGATAGAACTCGTACTCCTCGCGCTTCCCGATCCCATCGAGAAACAATCGGATGGTCTTGTCGATAAGCATCGTTCAACGAGTCGCCAGATTTTGCCCTCTTTTGCACTTTCAAGACAATCCAGCGGAATCTTTCTATCATGGGGCGGGCATCACATGGAGAGGATTTTTCATGAATCTGCAAGGCTCTTCCTATCCGGATGCTCCAGGGCTGCTCGCCGGATCACTGCCGCAGGTAAAAACAAAACCGCCGGACCGTTTCCACCCCAAAAATCCCCGCCGCAACCAGCATTAGCCAGTACTTTCGCCGGTGCTTCGGGTCCCATCGAACGTCCGACGCAAGCAGGTCCCCGTCCCTCCAGCTGACAACCGAAACAATCGATCCGGCCTCCAGGGTGCGGAACAGACCTGCTGGGACTTCGCCCTGACCCTGTCGCTTCCCGTGCCCCCTGCTCGATTCGAAAGCCACATGAAAAGAAGGGCTGCCAGACCGAAGGGATCCGGACACGTTCTCTTCCCATAACCGGGTGACCACGGCTTCTCCCCGCGGCAATTCTCCTGGCCCTGAACGAAGGCGAAGGAATGCGCAGGCATCGGCCACATAGATCACAAGACAGGCCGTCAACATCGCTCCGCCGATCGTCTGGATGATCAGAGCCCTGCGCTTTTTCATGGCGATTCGTGCTTTCCGCGGCGTATGTGCACGCGATAGCGAAAATCGTCACCCTGCCGAATAATGACCCGGAGCCAACCGACTTGAATGTCAGAGCCGGTCATGAGCCCGGGTGCCTGTTCATATCTAAATCGAAACCATAGATGAGGCTTTTCGGGTGTTGATTCAGGAGGAGACGACGCATGAAACATGAACAGCTGCTCATTCTCACTCGGCCCTTTGCGGATGGACGATGGTATTCCAAACAGGCGGCAAATTTTTGCCAGGTCAGTGATTTCGAGATCTTGGTGAAGAGCCCAGACCGTCGAGCCTTCTGAAGGGTCAATTTCTAAGCTCACTT
>CAZTAB010000388.1:0-2635 GCA_964611475.1 uncultured Verrucomicrobiota bacterium
TCCTCCGCCTGCAGAAATCCGGTAATGGAAGAGGTTCCCGATGCGATCCCGGAAAAAATGGCCACACGGTGAGAGATGCTCTTGTCCCCCGGCACCTCCAGCGCACCACATCCCCTATCGCCCGCGGTGATTACCACATCCATTTTTCCTTCGGCCTGCTTCTTCGCCCTACTCACAACCCCCCCGGACAATTCGAATTCTCGGCGAGACGCTCCTTCGCCTTTTTGCTCGCCTTTAGAAAAGAATCCAACGCGTCAAAGTCCTTTTCGTCAAGCCACGAAAGGACCTGGTCGAGGTGGTCACGAAATGAAGCCAATTCTCTGTACACGCCTTCCTGGTTCGTGCGCAGGATATCCAACCAGACCTGCGGCGATCCCGCCGCCACCCGGGTCGTGTCGTGGAAGCCTGGGCCACAAAAAACAGATTTATTCTCGAATTCACCGCCCTGGGCAACACTCGCGGCGAGGGTCACTGCGACCATGTGAGGCAAATGACTTGTTTTTGCCAGCATCCGGTCGTGTTCTTCCGGACGCATCGACACGACGGTGGCCCCCATCGTCGCCCACATTCGAGAAACAAGCGCTGCCTGATCCTTCTCGTTCTCCCCTGGTGTAACGATGACCACTGCACCCCGATAGAGGTCGGCTCGCGCGGCATCCAACCCCTGCAGCTCGGAGCCAGCGATGGGATGCGCGCCCACGAACCGGCCGCCTGCATCCGACACCTCTGCCGAAAGCTCTGCACACAATTTCGCCTTGGTGCTTCCAACGTCCGTCATCACCGCGCCCGGCGACAAGCCAGGGATCGCAGCGCGCACAATGCGTGGAATCGTTTGCACTGGCACGCAAGCAATAACGATGCCTGCCCCGCGTGCCGCTTCCACCGGGTCGGGAAACGCTTCATCCACTGCGCCCAAGGAAATCGCCGAAACCCGGGTCTCCTCGCGCCGCGCATAACCCGCAACCCGGATAGACGGGGCAAATTTCTTCAAGGCGAGGCCGAGAGATCCTCCCATCAAGCCAAGTCCCAATATGGAAATACAGTCGGTCACACTCTCAAGCCTCGCCCTCCGCGATTACATCGCGCAACGCCCGTAAAAACCTCTCGTTCTGTTCGCGCCCGCCCACGGTAACGCGAATGTACTCGGGAAGGCCATACCCATCCATGGGCCTCACGATCACCCGCCGTTGCTGCAGCGCCTCACTACATGCCCTTCCCTCCCCTACCTTCACCAGAAGAAAGTTCACCACCGACGGCACGTACTCAATCCCCTCTTTCCCAAGTTCCTCCCCAAAATACGCGAGGCCGTCGGAAACCAGCCGGCGTGTCTTCGCCACGAATTCATCATCCCTGATCGCCGCACATGCCGCCGCCTGAGCCATCGCGCTGACATTGAACGGCTGCCGGGCGCGATCCAGCAGGCGAATCGCCTCGGGTGGAGCAATGGCATATCCAATACGCAGGCCCGCCAGGCCGTAGGTCTTCGAGAATGTGCGAAGAACCACAACATTGCGCCCTTCCTGAACGTAAGAAATAGTCGGCGGCTGCTCCGATTCCGGAAGCAAATCGATGTAGGCCTCGTCGACGACGGTGACGACATGGCCAGGAACATCCTCCAGAAACCGTCCCAAGTCGCCCGGCGGCACCCGGGTGCCTGTCGGATTGTTCGGATTGGCAATAAAAACAAGTCGCGTATCCGGAGTTATCGCACCCAGCATTGCGGATAGATCATGGGTAAAATCCCTTGCCGGGGTCGCCACCGTTCCGGCATGGAACAGGTCCGCAACCAGGCGGTAAATGACGAACGCCTGCTGCGACATGACAATTCCTGTTCCAGGAGCCAGAAAGACGTGCCCAAGAAGCTCAATGGCCTCGTTGCTCCCATGGGTGATCAGCAATTGCGAAGGATCAACCCCCAGCTTGTCGGACAGGTCGCCCTTCAGGTAGAAACTACCGCCATCCGGATAGAGATGCATTTCCGAAGCCGCTTCCCTCATCGCGGCCAAGGCAAGCGGCGAGGGACCGAGCCCATTCTCATTGGATGCCAGCTTGTCAATCGCCTCATGGCCATCCAATCCCAGTTCCCGCGCAACCTCTGAAATCGGGCGGCCGGGCTCGTAAGCAAGCAGCCCCGGGATATGCGGGTTTGCAAGTGCGGAAAAATCAGTGGCGACACGCCTGCTCATCGATTGCACTGGACTTTTTCTTTTTCTTTCGCTGCGACTGGGGGTTCTTGTGGATTGATTCGCACTGTTGATTACATGATCCAGCAGTATCTGAATATTCGCAATGATTCAAGCTGGCGGAAGGACAATCATATTGAGAGTCAATGCAATCTTGAAGGCAGACGACTCATATTCCCCGTCCCGATCATGCGTGTCGCTGATTTGGCTCATCTGACAGGCACCGGTTCACATCCTGGCGGACAGCTTCTGCGGCAAGGGACGCCCTGCTCCTTCATCAAGGCAAGCCAGAAGCCGCAGAACGGTGGCGGGATTTTGCCCAGAAGCCGAACAGCCGCCCGAACGAAGAAAAGGGGCAAAAGGAACGCGCACCCCCCAAAGCCCCTCAACCGACGAAATCACCCCGGATACCCGAGTTTGAAGGAAACAGGAGAACTCAAGAAGGGACTCGG
>CAZTAB010000389.1:0-3680 GCA_964611475.1 uncultured Verrucomicrobiota bacterium
AATGGCTGCAAAACGCCCCCTCCATGGGCTGTTGGGCTGCCCCATTTCGGGATTATTTCCGATGTCGGACAACACATCGAATCAATCCATGTTCGACGCGAGCCGTCCCACTCCATACACGGTGTTGGCGCCTGCCAGCGCCAATGCGAGATCGCGACCCATCATCCCGGTCACGCCGGTGACCAGAATGTTCTTGCCCTGAATAACCAAGCCCCTTTTAAGATTGAAGGGCCCCCTATTCTGAGAGTACAGCAACGTCACCCGCGAGGCAGACTCGTGGCGACGGCTTCTTCAGCCGCGTGAGCACGGGGCCTCATTGAGTGCCCCAAGCTCCATTCAAGTCGGGGCCTCCACGGGCGCTGGTTGCAGGGGAGGGGAGCGCGGCACGTTTTGTTTCAAGGGCGAATCAGCACTCGACACCTTTGCCTTCACCGCCGAACACGGTGAGGCGGCTTTGTTCCGCGGTTTCCGGGGTCGAGGCGGGATAGTAATGAAACTGCAGGGCACGGCGGCGGGCCGAGGAGTTGTTTTTCGGCGACCCGTGGGGCAGAAGCCCCTTGAAAAACAGGCATCCGCCAGGTTTCAGGGGGACGGCCACCACCGGATGGGCCGGTGTGTGGAGCTGTTCGATGTCGGTGTCGCAAATCTGCCAGTCGCGCCGGGAGAAATGGTTCTGGGGTCCTTCCTTGTGGCCCCCATCCAAGAGGTGCATGCACCCGTTTTCCAGGTCCACGTCGTCCAGGGCAATCCAGGTCCCGACCACCTGTGTGTCCGGGGGAATGTTAAAATAGGCGCAATCCTGATGCCAGGGTTTTTCTCGACCGATTCTTGGAGGCTTGCTCAATGCCATGTCCTGAAACATTTTTATGTGCTCCGATCCGGCAAGCTGACGGAGTATATTTAGGAAGCCCGGATCGTAGGCCATGGCGCGAAGCCGGGGTTCTACATCGACGAAGCCATCCAGCTTCCGGATCGAGTCCACCATCTCTGCTTCCGTCAACTGGTTGATGTGGTCCCGCACCGCGGATTCGAATCGCCGCCCGTCATATGTCGGGTGCTTTCCCGCTGCAAGATGCAGGAAGCCCTCAAGTGCCGCGCCGACTTGTTCCTCCGTGAACGCGCGTTCCACCGCGATCCAGCCGTGCTCATGGAAATGCTCCAGGTCCCGGTCGCCGATATCCTGTAGGGTCGGGATTGTTACCGCGACCTCATCGTGCCGGTACAAGCCGTCCGGGTATCGTCCGCCGGGATGGCTGTCGATGGATCGGCCTTCAACGACTTCAACATTCGTGGTTGCCGACTGCGAGTCCGTTTTCATTTTCACCGCCTTCGATTCCGAATGTTGAATAATATGGAGTGGCATGGTTCAATGCAAGGACTTGGCTGGACTTGCCCTCTTCCAGGGGGGCTTTAAATCGTTAACTCAACAAGCATTGCTCGTATTGATCCGGTGTATTGGCCTATGACTGTGGGGCATCCAATAGTATCCAAAAAAAGAGTGGTCCTGGCGCAAATTTCCGCGCTAACGGTCCTCTTGTCAACATTTGACACATTTGCATCGGCGTGGCGGGGAGAGGAACACCGCTCCGTCCTCCGTAACGAATCGGTGCGGGCGGTATTCCAGGGCGGATGGATTCAATCGCTGACGGATACGACCAAGGGGAAGGAACTGCTGTCTGTAGACCCGGGTGCGCTGCCGCATAATGTATTGATTTTCGATCAGAAACCGTCGGACCTCGACGCGGCGGTGGGCCGAACCTCGCGCGACGGAAACGATGCGGGCTCGAGATACCGCTTTCCCGGCGGATTTGCACGCCAGATCCACTGGTCGATCGAGCCCGGCGACGGAGATTTGATTCTGAAGCTGCCGACGAGGACTCCCGGGCCGGTCGAGGTGATTCGGTACAACCTGCTGGGCTGCGACATTGAAGACCATGCCCTCGTCTGGATTCACGGGTACGGAACGGCGACCGTCCGGCGCGCGCCGTGGAATGAATTTTTCCTCGGGGATCCCCAGCGGGACGGTCCCCCCTCGGCCTTTCCTCATCCCGTGGTAACCCTGTTTCAGGGCAATAACGCCGGATGGTTTATCGAGGGGCGCGATCCACGAATCGGTCCGGCGAACGTGATGGTGAAAGGAACCGGGAACCGGGCCAATCTGGGCATGGTGCGCCGGTTTGCGCCCGGGGAGAAGGATCCGCAACTGTACGAGGTGCGAATCCGGACCTACGACCGCCGGTGGGAAAACGCGGTGGCCCCGTATGTTGACTGGCTCGAGGAGGGGGCCGGGTTGGTAAACATCGACAAGCTGCCGGAGCCGCAGGCCTGGGTGAAAGAGATCAGGTCCCAGGCCTATATCACCGTCGGAGATTATGAAACGATCGAGGCGCTGGCCCGACGAGTCGATCCCTCCAAGACGTTCATCGGGCGCCAGGCAGAGCATCGGGCCTATGCGTTTGATATCGGGTATCCTGACTACCGCCTCACGGAAGATGCGAAACAGTGGATGAGGCGGGTGCGCGAACTCGGATTTCATGTTGGCGTTCATTACAACTGCAATGCCATCGGCACGGAGTTCCCGGAACTTGTTGAACGTTTCCGGCCGGGGTTCGCGGTCACCGGAAAGGATGCGGATGGGAAAGATACGTATCAATCCCTTTACCAGGGACGCTTGATTCGGTGTTCCTCCGCCTACAAGCCGTGGCGCGATTACCTGGTTGCGCAGATGAAGGACGCGGTCGACGCCGGCGTGGACGTCATCTACCTGGATGAATGCATGGCGCCGACCGGGAAATTCGTCGTCGACGGGATGAATGGGATCGAGGGTATCCAGGCGCTCATGCGGGAAACCCTTGCAGCCTATCCCCACGTGGCCATCGAGAGCGAACAGTTCAACCTTCTGACCGCCAAGTATGGGAAATTCGCTCTGAGCCAGATGCCGCTGGGGCATGCGCTGTCATCCTACATTTTCCAGCGCTTCGTGAAGGTTGTTCCCGAAGGTGTGATGTACAGCCCGGTTTCATCGAAACTCATGAATGCCCACGATACATGGGGGTGCATGCTGCCTGGCGCGCATCCGGGCGGGCAGCAAACCTGGCTTGAGATCGCCGAAGCTTTTCAGGAGTACGACCTGGTGCCGGACCACCGGTTGCCGCGTATGGAGCCCGTGCGCTTCGAGGAGCACTACACTCATGGGATTACCCCGGTGTACGACGAGGTGATTCCGGAGGAGGGGCAGAAGATGTTCGGGTTCAGGGGCCGGGAGAACGTGACTGCCTATTTCGAGCGGCACCCGACTCGTCGCGGACTTGTGGTCTATGAGCCGGGCCATGAACCCCGATGGTTCGGCATGCGCCACTTCGGGGTCCGGAGGTATACGGGCCCGGGCGTCCCGTCCTATTATGGATTCCGGCAGTACATGAAGGATTGGATCATTTACGACGAGGATTCCCTTCTCGGGCTCAACCCGGAGGAGACCTATATGTTCGATGCGGCCATAGACCGCCCCCAGGACCGGTTCCACGTAACCAGTGTTCCAGACGATTTTACTGGGTACTACAACATGGAACGGCGCATCGACGCCTACGAGATCGGAATGGATGACTCCTTTTTCCGGCTTGCGCTCGCAGGTCACGGCGCGATGAAGATGCACGTGCCCGATGAATATGACGTCTACATGG
>CAZTAB010000390.1:0-2052 GCA_964611475.1 uncultured Verrucomicrobiota bacterium
AAACGGCGTAGCCCTCACCTGCCCGGCGTTCAACAATATACATATGCGCCTGGTCGACTCGAACAGCATGGTTCTCGACACGGAATCGTTCATCCCCGCCGACGGACAGCTTCAAGGCTCCAACTGGACCACGATTTACGATTTTTCGAACATCATCCTGGACCCAGGAACCTACACCATTGAAGTGACAGTCACCGACTCCAACAACCGCAGTTCTGATACGGTGTCCGCATCGAACTCGGTGTTCTAAACGGCACTCGAAAATCATCCGGAGTGCGCGGGAACAGCCTGGAAGACTGCCCGCATGGCCATCGCGTGACAAGCGGACGACCGAGTGTTCAGGGAGGGGCCAGGACCTTGGTGTGGCAACATGGAAGTTGTCCCCAGACCGACCCGAAGCAAGAGGAGGACACGAATGCTGAATGGAACAGAACGAGCTCCTTCCCACCCCATCAACCTCCCTTGCTCTGCTCGAGTGGAAACCCCAAGCCACGAGGCATTTCCCCTGGTCGCCTGGCAACGAAAACTCATCCCTTCGCCATGAGCGAAGCAGATCAACTGGTAGACAGGGCCGTGAAAAAATTCACGGAACGGGATTTTTTCGCCGCCGAGTCGCTACTCCACGATGCCCTCGATCTCGACACGGATCATCTGTGTGCGCTCAATAATCTTGGCCATATCCACCTGCTGAAAAAGGACCTCGATTCCGCGGCGAAATACCTGGACCGGGCCATGACCCTCGCTCCGGGCTTTGTCCCTGCCACTCTCGGGCGAGCGAAAGTCTGCCTGGCCGCTGGTGATTACGATGATGCCCTCCGCACCGTCCAGGCTGCGCGGGATCATCTGGATGATCAGAACCGACCCGATTTTCACCACGTCATCGGGCTTGTATTCGCCGGCAAACAGGATTGGGATGTGGCAATCAATTTCTTGGAAAAGTGCGCACAGGAGCGGCCCGGAGATCTCCCTTCCCTAGCCTGCATCTACCAGACATGCGTGAATGCGGGGCACAAATCCAGGGCACTTGACTCACTGAAGCGCATTATGACGGAGTGCCCCGATGAGTCCACATTCTGGTTCCAGCTTCTCGCCGGGGTTCGAAGCCAGGGCGAGACGGATCGCCTGCCCGACATCTGTCGTCAACTCGCGGAGCACCCGGGCACGCCGTTTGAGGTGATCAATTATGCCGCACAATGCTGCCTCGATGCGGGAAGCTTCGCGTACGCGGCGCTGATGTCACAGGTTGCCATGACACGGGAACCGGACTTCGAGCGGTCCCAGTATGCCGCCCTAGCCCAGGCGGAGCGCTTCCTGTGAAACCAGAAGTGCAACTCTTCCTGGCGCAGGTTTCAGGCCGCGTCCCGGAACCAGCTGAGATCAACGAACAACAATCCGAAGCGTTTTTAGCACTCTGTCGGAACCATCGTGTCGATGCATATCTTGGGCATCAGTTGCAGGCCAACGCCTGCGAGGCGGTTGCTCCAGCCATAGCCCAGAAACTGCTCGGCGCGCTCCATGGGTCCAAGTTGCGCTCCCGGGTCATGCAGCAACAATTGATGCCCGTCATGGACGAACTTCGCCGAGTCCGCCTTCCTTTCGCGGTACTGAAGGGAGCGGACCTGGCTCGGCGCCTCTACCGTGATCCCGGTCTGCGACCCTTCGAGGACGTGGATCTTCTTGTGCCGCGCGGGGCCGCTTCACAGGTCATCGATGCGCTGCTCCACGCCGGATTCGCTCCACCCGCACAACTACTCCCCACGCCCTGGGTTCGAAAATTTCATTTTCATCTCCCCCTGGTCCACATGGAGGAAGGCTGGATGCTTGAGGTGCACTGGCGGCTGATGGATCGGTCGATCCTTCCCAACCTTCAAGAAGAGGACCTCTGGAACGCCATGCGTACCGCGCCGGACGGCTACAGGATCCTGTCTCCTCAACACTATATCGCCTACCTGGCGGCCCACGCAGCAAAGCACGGAGTACTGAACCGCCGAATCGCGGCCCATGCCAGGCGGGCAGAGTTCCTTGCACATCCCTATTCGCAAATCCGCATGA
>CAZTAB010000391.1:0-1535 GCA_964611475.1 uncultured Verrucomicrobiota bacterium
TTCGGCCTGTCCAGAAATATCACGCAGCAAAAGAAAGATCAGATCCAGCTGGCGGAATTCGCGCGGCGCATGCAGGACATCAATACCCGCATCGAGGAGGACCTCGCACTGGCCGCCGAATTGCAGCGGAGCTTCCTGCCGAGCGAGTATCCAACGTTTCCCGAGTCCGCGGACAGCAACGAGAGTACGCTACGGTTCGGCCATTACTACCAGCCCAGCGGACCGGTCGGCGGCGACTTCTTCAGCGTTAGGCCCCTGTCCGACACGACCGCATCCATATTTCTTTGTGATGTAATGGGCCATGGCGTGCGCTCCGCGCTGGTGACCGCGATCATGCGGACGTTGATCACCGACCTCGCGCCGGTCGCAGCGGACCCCGGGCGGATGCTCACCCAGATGAACCAGCGGCTACAGCGAATCCTGCGCCTGGAATGGGAGGCTATCTTCGTGACCGCAGTGGCGCTGGTAGTGGACGTGGGGACCGGCCTCGCTCATTACGCGAATGCGGGCCACCCCTCTCCGCTGCTCATCAGGCGTTCCACTCATGAAATCCACAATCTTCCCGTCCCCGACGGCGGTACCGGTCCCGCACTGGGCCTGCAGGAGGATGTCGGGTACCAGTCGTCCAGGGAACACATTCTGCCGGGGGACCGCATTCTCCTGTTCACCGATGGTCTTTCCGACGTGAATGACTCGCAGGGCCAGCATTTCGGGGAGGAAGGCGTGCGGAAGTCGGCGGCCGCCCAACCCAATCTCTCGGCGGACCCGTTGTTTCAGCACCTTCTTCAGTCCGTTCGCGCTTTTGCAGGCAGCGATTCTTTTGATGATGATGTCTGCCTGCTCGCTGTGGATGTGAAACGACTCGGGCATTTCGCCAAGGAGGACACCAATTAGCGACTCGACCGATGTTGATCTGCCAGAGGGGACAGCCCCGGGCAAATTGATGACAGGAATTCTACTGTCTCTGCTGGCGGGGATCGCCCTCGGTGCCTTTTTCGCTCACGGACTCTGGGTGGCGCCGGCGAAACAACGGTTCGAAGATCAGTACGTGCGAAGCGCCACCGATCAGGCGTTCATCGGCCTTCTTGTATCACAGGGTCAGTCCCGTTATCTGCGAAAAATCCTGGGAGATGCGCTCCCGGAATATGCGGCCGCCATCGCGGAACATCATCGCGCCTCGCCGCTTGCCGTGGACGCGCTCTACGTAATCCGCCGCTACTACGAGCGGAACGGGTTGCCCATTCCAGACGAAATCCAACCGATCCTCCTCGACCTTGAGGGAGGACCGTCGCCCGACTGCAAGCAGAAGCTTGAGGAGATTGAGCGAAGTGCATCGGCTCATCCGTCGCAATTTGAACCATGAAATCGAAACGACGCTCCAGAACCACTGTGGACACCGCCGAGTCCATGGCTCGCAAGCAGCGGGAGATTTCCGTATCCGAGTTCTTCCTGAAAAACCGGCATTTGCTGGGATTCGACTCCCCGCGAAAAGCCCTTCTCACCGCCATCAAGGAGGCGGTGGACAACGCGCTGGA